>VMSS01000225.1 GCA_013791995.1 Desulfurivibrio sp.
CAAGCTTAATATCTGGACCGGGGCGCCGCGCCTTGATGCCTGGCAGGAGCTGGTCCGGAAGGTCAAGCATCCGAAACGCGAGGTGGAGATCGGCATCATCGGCAAATACGTTGATCTGACCGAGTCGTACAAGAGTTTGCACGAGGCGTTGGTGCATGGGGCTGTGGCCAATGAGGCCAAGGTTCGGCTCCGCTATGTGAGCGCCGAGGAGATAGAAGACAAGGGCGCCGACGATCTGTTGGCCGGTTGCCACGGAGTGCTGGTGCCTGGCGGTTTCGGCAGCCGGGGCGTGGCGGGCAAGATTCAGGCCATTACCTTTGCCCGGGAGAAAAAAATCCCCTATTTCGGCATCTGTCTGGGCATGCAGCTGGCGGTAATCGAGTTTGCCAGACATATCGCGAAGATGAAGGACGCCGACAGTACCGAGTTCAACCAGCTCACCAAGCATCCGGTCATTTATTTCATCAAGGAGTGGTATGACTATCGCACCGGAAAAATCCAGATCCGTGACGAAGCCACTGCCATGGGCGGTACCCTGCGGCTGGGGGCCTATCCCTGCAAGATGGTGGAGGGCACCTTTGCCCATAAGGCCTATGGCGCCACCGAGATTCAAGAGCGGCACAGGCATCGTTACGAATTCAATAATGAATTCAAGGACGAGTTGGTGAAGCACGGGCTCATCATCAGCGGCACCTCTCCGGACGAGAAGCTGGTGGAGATTGTTGAGCTGCCCGATCATCCGTGGTTTCTTGGCTGCCAGTTTCATCCGGAATTCAAATCCGGACCCATGAAACCGCATCCTCTGTTTACGAATTTTATTAAGGCGGCCCTGGAGAACGCGGGGCTGTAAGCGGCTTTGGGTTTTTGCCGTTGAATTTAAGATGGGCATGGAAATACAAGGCGTGGTTTGCTTCGAACAGGTGCTTCGACAGGCTCAGCACGAACGGAATGGTTATAGATGAAGATATGTTCCGTTCACCCTGAGCCTGTCGAAGGGTGCTTTTTTGTAAGAGAGATCAATTAAGGAGAGCGAAAGTGGAGTCAGTTCGTATCCCGGATTTTTTTGAGGTCGGTCCCAACCGGCCTTTTTTATTGATCGGCGGCCCGTGCGTCATCGAATCGGCTGAAATGTGCCGCGAAGTTGCTGCGGGTCTTAAAGAGATATGTGCACGGCTCGGCATCTCCTATATGTTCAAGGCCTCTTTTGACAAGGCCAACCGCACTTCGCTCGATGCCTTCCGTGGCCCCGGTCTGGATGAAGGGTTGCAGATCCTGGCTGATATTCGTCAGGATTATGGGGTGCCGGTGGTTTCCGATGTGCATGAGGTAGCCCAGATCGGTCCCGCGTCCCAAATACTGGATGTTTTGCAGATCCCGGCCTTTCTTTGCCGCCAGACCGATCTTCTGGTGGCTGCGGCCCAAAGCGGCAAGGTGGTGAGCCTGAAAAAAGGGCAGTTTGTCTCGCCCTGGGATATGCAGCACGCCGTGAGCAAGATCAACGCGGTGGCCAAAAACCGGTTGATGCTCATGGAGCGGGGCACCACCTTCGGCTACAATAATCTGGTCGTTGACATGCGCTCCCTGCCGGTGATGCGCTCTTTCGGCTGCCCGGTTATCTACGATGCGACCCACAGTGTCCAGCTGCCCGGTGGGGCAGGGGGGAGCTCCGGCGGGCAGCGTGAATTTATTCCTACTCTGGCCCGGGCGGCAGTGGCCGCCGGAATCGACGGTCTGTTCATGGAGATCCATCCCGACCCGGCCAAGGCCCTGTGTGACGGACCCAATTCCATGCCATTGAACAAGGTGGAACCCTTGCTTGCCCATCTTCTGGAGATTCACACCCTTATGCAGCGCCAGACCGGGGAGGCGGAGGCATGACGGATTCCGGCTCCTGCGGTATTCCGGGCGGGCAATATCCTTCCGATTGCGAGGTGATGGAAGGGCTGCGGCAGCGGGCTTTGGCCCGAACGGAACAGGACGAACGCGGCTATGTCTGGCGCAATTGTCTGCCGCTTGCCAAGGAAATCCGCCTGCTCCTGCTGGATGTGGACGGGGTCCTCACCGACGGCTCCGTTGTCTATGCCCAGTCGGGCAGCGAGCTGAAAGCCTTTAATACTAAAGACGGTTTCGGCATTCGTCTCCTGCAGGAAGCCGGAGTGGAAGTGGGGTTGATCACGGCCCGCAGTTCCGAGGCGGTGCAGCGTCGGGCCCAGGACCTGAAGCTGGCCCATGTCTATCAGGGAGTACGTAATAAGATCGAGGCCTTTGAGGCGATTCTTGCCGAGCAGAAGCTTTCGGTCAAGGAGGTCGCCTACATGGGGGATGACTGGCTTGATCTGCCGCTGCTCAGCCGGGTTGGTCTGGCAGTAACAACTGCCGATGGTATGGCCGAGGTCAAAGCGGTTGCCCACTATGTGACCAGGCGGGAGGGAGGTCGGGGCGCGGTGCGGGAGCTGTGCGATCTGATCATCGATGCCAAGGGCTTACGCGAAGAACTGCTTGGGCGGTATTTGCGATGATGACCGGCTTTCGCAATATCCTCTG
>VMSS01000227.1 GCA_013791995.1 Desulfurivibrio sp.
CGGCTTGATTGGCGGCTTGCTCTCCGGCTTCATCGGCTCAGGCGGCGCTTTTGTCATGACCCCGGCCATGATGTCTCTGGGCGTCCCCGGCGCAGTGGCAGTAGCCAGTAACATGTGTCACAAATTCCCCAAGGCCATGATCGGCGCTTACAAACGCTGGAAATACGGCCAGGCAGACATCAAGCTCGGTCTGGTCATGGCCGTGACCGCCATCATCGGCGTGCAGATCGGTATCACGATCCAAAAATACATCATGAACTCTTTTGGCAACGCAGGTTCCAACCTTTATGTCTCCACAGTTTTCATGATTGTTCTCGTTTTTGTCGGCGGCTATGTGTTCTATGATGCTTTGAAACTCGCCAGGGGCGACGGGAAAGAGACCGTGAGCAAGTTGGCCCTGCGCATGCAGAAAATTCAGCTCGCACCCATGATGCATTTCAAAACAGCTAAAGTGACCATCTCAGCCTGGATCACCATCCCGGTCGGTCTGCTTACCGGCATGCTCGCAGCCACCATCGCAGTGGGCGGCTTCATCGGCGTTCCCGGCATGATCTATGTGGTTGGTGCTTCCGCCGTTGTAGCCAGCGCCACCGAGTTGATCATCGCCTTTGTTATGGGCGCCTGGGGTTCCGTACAGTGGGGTCTCTCCGGTCTTATCGATATCCGGCTCTCCCTGCTGCTCCTGGCCACCTCCCTCATCGGCGTACAGCTCGGCGCCCTGGGAACCACCTATGTTAAGGACTACATCATCAAGGTGGTCATGGCCACCACCATGCTCATCGTCGCGGTCAGCCGTGGCGCCAAAATCCCCGGCTACTTGGCCGACCTTGACCTGATGACCCCGATGAACGCTCCCATGCACGCTCTGCTTGAAGGCGTCAGCTTCTGGGCCTTGGTTCTCGCCCTCGGTTCCGCCGGTCTCATCATCACCGTGGCCATGGTCAAGGGAATGAGTGCCGACCGCCAGAGCAAAAAAGTCTTTGCCGGAGTAAGCAATGGCTAAATACCGAAAGATCCTCGTTGCCTACGATGGTTCTCGGTCGGCCAAAAACGCTCTCTCCCTGGCAAGCCAGCTTGCCAGGGAGGATAAAAGCTGGATCAAGGTTCTGGCCGTTGTTCCCCCCTACCATGGGGATCTGGAACTCCTCGGGGTAGCGGATATCAAGGCAACCATTGCCGGCTCCGGCCAGAAATTACTGGTCGAGGCCAAGCAAATCGCGGATCGAGAGGAAGTCCACATCCTTACCAACTTGGAACAGGGTGAGGCCTACGAGCAGATCGTCCATGTGGCGGAAGAGGAAAACTGCGATCTCATTGTCATGGGCCGCAAGGGCCAAGGCAAACTGGAGCGGGAACTCATGGGCAGCGTCACCGCCCGGGTTATCGGGCATACCCGCAAGGATATTCTGGTGATCCCGGAAACCGCCAAGCTTTCCTGGCAAAACATCCTGCTGGCCACGGACGGTTCAACCTGTTGCGACAACGCCTTGGCCCGCGCTTTGGAAATAGCGCAGGAACGAGCAGCAAAGCTCAACGCTGTTTCCGTAGTCTACAGCAATGACGAGTTTTACGCCCTCGGCCAGGACGTGGTGAATGAATTATACCAGAATGCAGACAAGGTTTTGGATAAGGTCAGAAAATGGGGTGGGGATCTCGGAGTGCAAACGGAACTGTTCGTACGGGATGGCGACCCCCATCAGGCTATCACCGATCTGGCAACAGAAATCTCCGCCAGCCTTATCGTCATGGGTTCCCATGGCCGAAAAGGCTTGACCAGATTCCTTATGGGAAGCGTCACGGAAAGGGTCATCGGCTATGCAGACTGTCCGGTTCTGGTTTGCCACCTGTAGTCGCAAGATTTACTCAAAAAATATCATGTTTCCGACAGGCGCTCAGATGAGCGCCTGTTTTTTTTTGGATTAGGGGAAGGAGGAACGCATCGCCGTAATCCAAAAGCTGTAAGCGATTACAGGGTACGGAAGAACCCTGTGAGCAGGTAAGCGACCGGAAGGGAGACACTCCGGATAACCAGAAGCAAACAGGTCGATAACAACCAAGCGATCGGTAGCGAGACTGCGAAGCAGATGCCGTGCCCTGTGATCGCTTGCTGCATTGACCATGGCATTCCCGCATACTTTCGGGTATCTTCACCCCCATGCTTCTTATCCATCCCCCAGCCGCCAAGGGTTGCGAACCCCCTGCCGGGATTGCCCGCCTGGCCGGAACCCTTCGGGGTCATGGCCTGGACTGCACCCTGCTGGACGCCAACCTCGAAGGCCAGATGTTCCTGTTCGCCGCCCCGAACCTCGGCACGGATACCTGGAGCCTCCGGGCGGGCAGAAATCTCTCCGATAATCTGGCGGCCTTGCGTACCCGTGCGCTGTACCAAAACCCTTCCCGCTACCGCCGGGCAGTGGCGGACGTCAACCGGGTGCTTGAGCAAACCGGTCGGAAACACCATCTCTCCCTCAGCCTCGCAAACTATCAGGACAAGAACCTCTCTCCCTTGAAAAGCACGGATCTTCTCCGGGCTGCGGAACATTACGAAGCAAACATCTTTTCCCCATACTTCACGAACCGGCTCCCCAGTCTTATCGAAGAAACCCGCCCCACTCTCATTGGCATCTCCTTAAACTACTTAAGCCAGGCCACCACTACCTTTGCCATGGTCGGCTTCCTTAAGAAGCACTATCCCGGGCTGCCGGTTGTGCTGGGGGGCGGGCTGATCACCTCCTGGCTGCGCAACCCGGATTTTCGCAACCCCTTTGCAGGGTTGATCGACCATTGCCTTGCCGGGCCCGGAGAAGAACCGCTGGTCAAACTTCTTTCCGGTAATTTTTCCCCTCGCCACCATACGCCTTCCTACCTCGGTCTGCCACTGGCCGATTATCTGGCACCGGGCCTGATTTTACCTTACGCCGCCTCTTCTGGGTGCTACTGGAACAACTGCCTGTTTTGCCCGGAAAAGGCCGAGGGCAACCCGTACATCCAGATTCCTCCGGCCACGGTGCTGGCAGATATCGCCAGCCTGAAAGCTGCCACCTGCCCCAGCCTGCTCCATTTCCTCGACAACGCGGTGAGCCCTGCTTTAATGCAGGCCTTAGCCGCGGAACCGCCGGGAATGGACTGGTATGGTTTTGCCCGGATCAGCCCACAGCTGGCCGATCTTGATTTCTGCCATGCCCTGCGCCAATCCGGATGCCGAATGCTGAAGCTGGGCCTTGAATCGGGCGACCAGACCGTGCTGGACGCCATGAACAAGGGGCAGGATCTGGCCTTGATCGAAAAGGCGCTCAATAATTTGGCTGCGGCCGGGATCGCCACCTATATCTACCTGCTCTTTGGCACCCCATCGGAATCACTTGCCGAAGCGCGCCGAACCTTGGACTTCGTGGCTCGGCACCATGAATCCATCACCTTTCTCAATCTGGCCGTGTTCAACATGCCCCTCGGCAGTCCGGAAGCTTCCTCCGTGGTGCGCAACGAGTTTTACGGAGGCGACCTTTCCCTGTACACCGACTTCGAACACCCACGGGGATGGTCCCGCAAGGAAATCAGGAGGTTCCTCGACCAGGAATTCAAACGCAACCCTGCCATTGCCCGGATTCTCCATCGCGATCCGGTGCTTTTCACTTCCAACCATGCCGCTTTTTTCTGCTGAAATGTAAAAAACCACCGGACCGCCACTCTTTTGCCCTATTTTTCTTTTGACAAAATCTCTGGCGAGTACTGATAATGACAAGAAGATATCGGCCTTACCAGCCGGACTCAACACCGCTGCCGGTCCTGCTGGCAAACATCCGAGAGGGAGGGTTCCATGTATAAAAAAATCATGGTTGGCTATGACGGCACACCATTCAGTGATTGTGCGTTGAAAGAGGCGATTGCCCTGGCAAAGAAATCAGGCGCTAAACTCCTGCTGGTATCCGCCCCGGAGATCAATGTCGACCCCCATTCCCTGGCCCCCGGCGCAACCGATTTTATAAAAAAAGATGCCCGCGCCGCTCTGGATCAGGCTGCGGCAAGGGTGAAAAAAGCCGGGCTCAGCTGTGAAACAAAGATCGTCATCTCAACCTCTACCCGGGAAGCGCTGGTGGAAACAGCCCAAAAAAAGAAGATCAACCTGATCGTCCTCGGCACCCATGGCCGCACCGGACTCAGACGGTTGCTCATGGGCAGCACTACGGCAGGAGTCATCGGACATGCGCCCTGCACCGTGCTGGTGGTGCCCTGCCCATAAACTCCTTTCCTGGGACGGTTACCGCCCGCAGACCGGGCAGCCCTGCATGGCAAATGGCTTTTCCAGCCGGCAGGAACGAAGCAGCGCTTCGTCTTGAAAAATATCCAGGGTGGAACCATCGGCCCTGACCTCCCCCTCGTGGAGGACGATGGTCCGTTCACACAATTCCAAAACCATGTCCAGATCATGACTGGTAAAAATTCTGGTGTGATGGAAGTCTTTTAAAAGCGCCATGAGCTGCCGCCGGGCAAAGGGATCAAGTCCGCTGGTCGGCTCATCCATGACCAGAATATCCGGCGACATGGCCAGCACCGTGGCGATGGCCACCCTCTTTTTTTCCCCGCCTGAAAGCCGGTAAGGCGGCTTGTCGCGCAGATGCCCCGCCCCGACCCGACTTAAGGCATCGTCCACCCGCTCTTCCACTTCAGCCCCGGTCAATCCCAGATTCAAGGGACCAAAAGCCACATCGTCAAAAACCGTGGGCATGAACAACTGGTCGTCTGGATCCTGAAAAACCATGCCCACCGTCCGCCGGATCTCAGGCAGAGTGGATTTGTTCAACGGGAAATCTCCGATGCGGATCGCACCTTCATTGGTGGAGAGATACCCGTTCAGATGCAAGAGCAAGGTGGATTTCCCCGCGCCGTTGGCGCCGATAATCGCCACTGATTCGCCATGGGTGATCCGGAAAGAAACGCTCCGCAGAGCCTCGGTTCCGTCGGGATAGACATGACGCAGATTCTTAACCTCGACGATATGATGGCTCATCCAGCCCCCCCTGTAACGATCATTCCCAAAAGTTGGGAAACATTGACCAGACGAAAAAGAAGAAACAGACCCGACCAACCCGCAAGAAAAAGAAACTCCCTGGCACCGAATCGGGTTGTCCGGCGTGGGTGGAATTCTCCGGTAAACCCCCTGGCCAGCATGGCAAGGTGAATCCGCTCCGCCCGCAACCAGGTTCGCAGCAGGAGATGACTTATCAACGGGCCGTAGGAACGCAGCCCCAACCCTTTGCCGCCAAAAGCACGAAGCTCGCGGGCCCGCGCCGTCCGTGAACCTTCTTCGGTGAGCACAAAAAGATATCGGTACAGGAAAAGAAGCTGCACGGTGAATACTCGGGGCATTCCCAGCTGATCAAGAGCCTGGCAGATCGCCGGAAATCCCGTTACGCCAACGAGGATGAGGGCGGCTCCGACAGTGAGCGTCGCCCGAACCATAATGGAGGCGAAGGAAATCCAGCCTCCGCTGATGCCGACGGGGCCGAGGCGGACCAGCACCGTTTGGTCGAAAAGAGGATTGAACATGCCCACCATCAGGGCAAAGGGAAGAACAACCACGATTTTTCCGGCAATATGGCGTGTCGGCAGGTTGCCGAGCGCCATGATCACTGCCGGATACAGAAAAAACGGAAACAGGGCGGTCAGTTCGTATTTGCCCTGGGAAACCACAGCCAGAATAAAGACCAGCGTCACCAATACCTTGGCCCTGGCATCAAGCCGGTGCACAACTGTATCTGCAGTGGCCATCAGGTCAAGTTGCCTGAAGTCCTTAACCGCTCCACCGATGGACGCCATTCGGCTCCCCCCAAAACTAAATGAAGGGAAGAGGCATCACGCCTCCTCCCCCTGATCAGACGATGTCCTAACTTTCCTGCCGCGTCAGGTTACTCGGCCCTGTTTTCTTAAAAAAACCCCGCTCAAAAAGGCAATGACAAGGGTCAACAAACCGCCGACAATTCCCGCAACGCTGACGCCCAGAGAACTTTCCTGCCCGATTCCGTTTTCCGATTGTTGCCCTGATTGCTTAAACGTATAATCCGGCAGAAAGGCGATGGATTCCTGCACCGATGCGAGCCGGGCATGCAGCTCATCCTGTGAAACGCCGAGCTCTTCAGCGCCGGTGACCTTGGCAATGGCCCATTCCAGTCCATCCGGTTTTTCAGAGGCAAACCAGGAAACAAATCCTCCGGTCAACAGGGCCGCAACGAGAAAAGCCCCCAGGACGTTGCGCAACGGGGTTCTGCCCAGGAGGCGAGTTTCCTGTACCCCACGGATAATTTCCGGGCGGGCTTGGTACACAAAAGAAATCACTGCACCGGTCACCAGTCCCTCGACCACTCCGATGGCCAAATGAATCGGCTGCATAAGGGCGGCGAATGCTGCAAACGGCAGCTCGGAAATACCCGAGGCCACCGTCTGGAGGACCACACCAAACGCTCCCATCTGGAGGCCGATGATGGCGGCAACCATGGCGGCTGCGGGTTTCCGGGCCTTACCCGGAGTGCTGCCGACCAAGGGTTTATACACCAAGGGATAGGCAATAAACGCCGGCAAAAATCCGAGGTTGAAAATATTGCAGCCCAAGGCCAACAGTCCTCCGTCGGCGAAAAACAGCGCCTGCACCACAAGCACCGAGGAAATGGTGATGAACGCCGCGGAAGGCCCGAGTAAAATCGCAAGAAGAAGGGTACCGCCGAGATGACCGCTGGAACCGGTGGCCGGGATGGTGAAATTGATCATCTGCGCGGCAAAGATAAAAGCGCCCAGAACACCCATGAGCGGCGCCTTGCCTTCATCCATTTCTTTGCGCAGTTTTCCGGAACAGTATATGATGGCGCCAGCGGAAGCGGCCCACATGGTCCCGCCGACTGCGGGCGACAGCAATGCGTCTGCCATGTGCATGGTGTTTTCTCCTTGGTGGGGTCGTGTAGCCACCCTTCGGTAGCACGGATTTTTTTTAGGTGACACGTATTCAGTACAATATTTCAAAATAGGTGTCAACGCATTTTGGTGTATGTTTTTCACTTGTTATTGTTACCAGCGGTGCATCTCCGCACAGAAAGGGGCAGCATCACTGTATCTCAGCGCAATGCGGAGGCAAGCGGAGCAGAAGATGCTCCGATCCGATATTTACAGGCAGTTTGCAGGTACAATAGTCTCCGGCCCCCAGACGGGATGACGATTTGATGCAAGCCTGAGGACACTGATGGAGTCATAACAACGGCCTTCGACAAGCTCAGGCCGAACGGATGTTTCCTTAACATCTCGATATTCCGTTCGTGCTGAGCCTGTCGAAGCACCTGCTTGAAGCAAGGTCCGAAGTGTCGAGTCAAACAGCACTGATCTTTTACGTTTTTTTACAAGGAGAAGCTCTATGGGAAAAACCATCCGGTTCGGAATCTCGCTCGATGAAAAACTGCTGGAAAGCTATGACCAACTCATCGAAGCCAAAGGCTACATGAATCGCTCCGAAGCGATCCGCGACCTAATCCGCTCTTCGCTGGTAGAGGAGAAATGGGACACCGGAGACACGGATGCGGAAATGGTCGGCACCGTCACTCTGGTGTACAACCACCATGTCCGCGATCTTTCCGACAAGCTCACCGAACACCAGCACGCCCACCACGACCGGGTTATCTCGGCGCTCCATGTGCATCTCGACGCGCATAACTGCCTTGAGGTCCTGGTGGTGCGAGGGCCGGTCGGGGAAGTAAAACGAATAGCCAGCGAACTCATTGGGGTGAAAGGGGTCAAACATGGCCAGTTGGTCATGACCACCACCGGTCAGGAACTCCATTAAATCTTTGCGCCATCAGGGCCAAGACTGCTCGGAAAGTTACGAAGCCGGCTTGACAGGTTTTGTCACGCTGTTATATCCTGATACACTGAAGTAGCAGCAGTCCAAATATTCCAGCCAGGAAGCCTTCATGCGCCAGACCGTACTCTTTGTTGATGACAATCCGGTTATCCTCAAAACCATCGAACTGGCCTTTGCCAAAGAGGAATACACCGTGCTGCTCGCCGCCAGCGGCGAAGAAGCCCTTCGGCTGGTGCACGAGGATACTCCCCAGGTCATTGTCAGCGACCTGCGGATGACCGGCATGAGCGGCCTGGAGTTTCTTCACCGGGCCCGCCTGACAAACCATTTTTTTGTCGGCATGATCTTCACCGCGTATCTGGATATCGACAGCATCATGAAAGCGGTGAGCGAAGAGGCGGTATGGCGGTACATTACCAAACCATGGCAGGACAACCGGGAACTGGTCATGGCCGTACGCAACGCCTTCCAATACCATGAGGCCATGGCCTCCAATCGCCAGGCCGAGGAACAACTCCAGCGGGCGGAACGCCTCTCGGCCCTGGGCCATCTCGTGGCCGGGATCGCTCACCAGTTCAACAACATCGACGTGGGCATCATGGGGTATGTGCAGATGTCCTTGCTGCACAAAGATCTGCCAAGCGAAGTTCGTGAATACCTGGAACAGGTCAAGCTCTTCACAAAACGCGGCACGGAAATCGTCCGGGAACTGGCCACCTTCAGCGACCAGAGTTCCCAATGGGGATTTTCCAACGGCAGCCTGACGGATACGGTAACCGAGGCCCTCTCTTTCTGCCGCAAAGAAATGGAAACTGCGGGGATACAAATCGAAACCGAATTTGCGGAAAATTGCACTGCAGTATTGAATTTCGGGTTGACCAAACAACTGATTATGAACCTGATCCGCAACGCCGGCCACGCTACTCTGGGAAAAGAAGTGCGCACCGTTCGCATCGAAACCGGAAGACAGGACGACAACGTGTTTGTCCGGGTCACGGATAACGGCTGCGGCATCCCAAAGGGGTATCTCCCCAAGATATTCGACCCGTTTTTCACCACCAAAGGCGCCCAGGCCGCGCCCGGCTCCCCGCAAGCCTCCGTTTCCGGGGTTGGCCTGGGGTTGAGCCTGAGTCAGACCGTAGCCCAAGCCCATCGGGGCGAAATAACGGTGCAGTCTACCCTGGACAAAGGGTCCTGCTTCACTTTCACCTTGCCTGCGGCCTAAAATCCTTCCATTATGGACCTGCCGTTTCCGGTGAACCTGTCGAACCGCGGTGCCATTGATTACGACTCTCGCCACCATCACACAGCAAGATCAATCTCCTGCACCGTACCCGCTCCGCCGCTCTCAACCAAAAAAATCGAGCTTTCCCGAAGCTGCCCCAACAGTCCATTGTCGCTGTTTTTCAAAGCAAAATCCGTTTCCACCGGATTAAGAAAGATGGCGCCGACATTTTTTTCCGCAAGGCTGGCCAACGATTCCTTTCCGGCTTCATCCCGCATCCAAATCCGCAGCTCGGCGTAGAGCGGATCGTTTTCGTCAAGCCAGCCGTTGCCGGCGCTGTCCAGCCTTGCCAATTCGCTGAATCCCATGCCGGTCGCAGGACCAAAAAGTTCCAACCCGTTGTTGATCAGACCGTCGTGGTTGCGATCAAAGGCGAGAAAACCGCTGCCGGGAGCAAGCCCTGGGATCTGCTCCATATCTCCATCCCCATCAAGATCAAATCCGAATCGCATATTGCTCAACTCCGCCGCCTTGCCGTTAAAATTGATCACCAACGGATCAACCAAGAGGGCATCTCCGGCTCTGACCTGCACACTGTTGGTCGCCGCAAACTCCCGCTGCATTGCCAGTTGAAGCTGGAAATCAATGGTTTGCCCATCTGCGGTGACAACCTGTCCGCTGGCGGAAAAAGTCATGGATTCCTGCTCGTTCACCGTTTCCACGAGGTCGTATTCAAGACCCCAGCCCTGGCCTGCAATCGGAGGATCTTCCGGGTTTACTCCCTGAACCGTCCCAGGATATGGTGCGATATTTTTAGAGGAAAACGACTCAAGAGTGGAAATGCGGATCTTCCGCCCGGTAAGCGCCTCCAGAATGAGGCGCATGGCTTTCAGTTTGGGGTCTTCCGGAGAAGAAGCTTCTGGCTGCTGGGCCGCAGCAGAATCCCCCGCCGCCGGAAACTGGGCCGCGACCTGCTGGATCTGCCGAGCCTCAGGGGAGATCCGCACCTGAACACCGGATGGTTCTTCTTCCCCGTCAAAAACAAGCCGTTCATTACCCACCCAGAGGCGGAGCGATTCTTTCTTCTCGTATTCTTCGTGTAGTCCGTGGGTGCTTGCCAGGCTGACAGCACCACTAGCTATTTTCATGACGAAAACCTCCCTGAAGAAGATGTTTACCTCCTCAGGATACGTTTCGGCTTTTGGGGAGAAAAAGTTTAAAAAAGATCCGTACAGGATACCCCCGCCCATTGTACCGCGCAGCCACCTTCTTCCTGCTCTCGTTGCCGCACATTAACGCATCGACCTTGGGCATGATCTGTTCCAGTGTTTCATCCTTTGCCCCCCACTACGGCACGGGCGGACAAATGCTTTTTCTCGGCGGCAATTTTTCTTTGCCTGTTTGCCTCATTTAACGTACTCTATAAGTTATGAATATCCGCGACTTCTTGAGAAAAATCAAAGACCTGCCCACCATTTCCGCGGTGGCCAACGAGATCAACACCAGCGACAAGAACGACTCGCTCACCGCGAAATCCCTTGGGGCTATTATTACCCGTGACCCATCCCTCACAGCCACCGTCCTGAAACTCGCCAACTCCGCCTATTACGGAATGGCCCATGAAATAACCAGCATTGAGAGGGCGGTTACGGTTCTGGGGTTCGACACCATCAAAAATCTGGCCCTCTCCATTTCCGTGTTCCATGTTTTCAAAACGCGGGAAGGACAGGCTTTTGATCTGAAGGGCCTCTGGTATCATTCCCTCGGGGTTGGTATTGCGGCGAAGTATCTTGCCCTGCACAGTCCTATACTGACCTGCGATAAAGCCTTGCCGGAGCAGGCCTTTATCTGCGGCATCCTGCACGACATAGGCAAGATAGCCTTTGCCCAGAATCTGCCTGTCGAAATGGCGGAGATTCTCAAGCAAACCCGAAGCGGGACGAGTGCCCAGCACGATATTGAAAAAACCATCCTCGGCTTCAATCACCAGAGGGCCGGACAAGCCATGGCGGAAGCCTGGAACTTTCCGGAAGATTACCAGACCGTTATCAGATTGCACCACGCCCCCTCTGCCACGGTCATCGGGGACAATGCCAAAATAGCAACTCTGTCCATGGCCGTTTACCTGGGCAACAAAATAGCCAAGGCCCTGCATCTGGGAGAGAGCACCGACCCGCACATGACAAAGGTGACACCGGACGACCTGAGAAACATAGGGATCAACAAACAGGATCTTCCAGAAATTCTGCAAGAGATTAAAAACGAATATGCCCAGTGCGTTGAAGCCTGGTCGTATGAGCTTTGATTTTTATCCTTCAGCTTTTTGCTTTCTTATTACACTGTTCTTCAGCCAGTTTCCCCCGTCATTCCGGCTTTCGCCGGAATGACTTGTTCACAAGTAAGGCATTGACAAAAAGCACGCATGATCAGCTGATTGGCGCATGGAACCCATATGCTGGCTGAAGTTCGATGGTAATCAGATTTTGCTTAGCATCACTCCTTGACGCAGACAAAAACCCCTTGATTCGGCGGGTCCAGCTCATAGTAGCGCTTCAGCAGCATGATGCTGGACTTGGCAAGAACGGTTCCCTTGGTGAGCAACAGGAGCCCTGTGCCGCTGAACACATCCCGACTCAATTCCATCTCATCCTCCAGGGCAGCAGGCAGCAATTCGATCTCAAGATGGTCGGTCTTGGGCCGGATCTTTTTATAAAAAGCCTCCGCCTGCTCAAGGGCCGCAGGGATGATCTTGGGATCAAAGAGGGTGCCCTTCTGAAGATCCACCTCCTTGCGAATAAAAGCAAAGCCTGATGCCCCTGAGGCTTTGCGCATTTTCTTGTCGATATAATCGGCCAGGGCAATGATCCGTGCGCCCAGCGGAATGTCCGTCTTCTTCAACTCATCGGGAAAACCGTTGCCGTCATAACTTTCATGGTGGGCGCGGATTATCAGCCCCGCCCCCCGCAATTCTTCGATCCTGTCAATGGCAGCCTGGCCACGGACCGGATGCTGCAAATACTCTTCCCGCTCCGTAAAATTCATCTGCTCGGCCTCCCGCGCCAGCATAATGTCGGGAATCCCTATCTTGCCGATATCGTGAAGCAGGGCTGCCACCATGACCGTTTCCCGCTGCTCGCTTTCCATGCCGAGTTGCTTGGCGATATTCACCGAAACCTCCGCGACATTGCGCGAATGGGCCCGCATCCTGGGGTCACGCAACTCAATGAGTCCGGAAAAAGCAATGATGGTGTTCTTGAAATTGATCCGCAACCTGCTGTTTATCGCCCGCACGGAATCATAGCTTTTCTGGAGTTCCATGGTCTGTTCCTGGACAATGGACTCCAGCTCCGTATTCCACTTCTGCAATTCAGCGTTCTGTTTCTTGACAATAGCCGCCAATTTCTTGTTTTCGGTGAGCAACCGATACATCTTCAATGCGCCCATGACTGTCTGGACCAATTCTTCGTCATTCCAGGGCTTGTTCAGATAACGGAAAGTGCCGCCCCGATTGATGGCGTCGATGGCGGCATTGATATCGGCATAGCCGGTGAGTAGAATCCTGATGGACTGAGGGGAAATTGCCTTGGATTTTGACAAAAAATCAACGCCGGTCATCTCCGGCATCCTCTGATCGGAGACAATGACCCCGATCTCGCCTTCCCTGGAAAGTACCTCCAACCCCTTGGCCCCGGAGGAGGCGGTGAACACCTCGACCTCTTCATCCATGAAAAGCCGCTGCAGGGAACGCAGGATATTTTCCTCATCGTCCACAAAAAGAATCTTCCCCTTTTCCGGAGAGGACGGGCTCGGTGTCTCGCTCATTGTTTCCCCTCGCTTTCTGTTACAGCGGAGGGGGCACCAGCGACCCGACACACCTCTCCGCAATTTCCGCAATCAAACACCAACACTGCTCCGACCTGACCGTCCGTCTCATTCATCATGGCCCCCCTTACGCAGAACTGCTGTCCGGCAAGAGCGAGCACCCGGCTGACAACCTTACCCGGCTGCACTTCCTCCAGCAGCGCACCCCACTCCGGAGGCAAAACCTCCGCCACCGTCGCGCCGAGGGGGGAATGGCGAAAACCCAGCAGCACCTCTTCGGCAAAGCGATTCCGCTGCACCAGCATCCCCTCCCGGTCAAAGCCAACCACCCCCATGGGCAGAGTGTTCAGGATAACCTGACTATGCCTGAGCACCTTGTTCTGGAACAGAAGCTCTTCAGTGCGCTCCTCCACCTTTTCTTCAAGCTGCGCGGCAATGCGGGAAAGTTCATAGTTGGCTTGCTGCAGCTCCAGGTTGAGTTCGTTGTTCGCCTTGACCAGGAAATACCGCTCCACCGCCTTGGCGATGGTTATTTTAAGCTCATCGTCGTTCCAGGGCTTGGGAATGAATTTGTATACCTGGCCTTCGTTGATCGCCGCCACCACGGCTGCGGTGTCGGCATAGCCGGAGAGCACGATGCGGATGGTCTCGGGCCAGCGATCATGCACATCTTTAAAAAAAGTAACGCCGTCCATCTCCGGCATCCGATAGTCTGAGATCACCACCTGGACCGGTTGATGCTGTTCCAGAAGCGCCAGCCCCTCTTTTCCTGACTCCGCGGTGAGAATTCGGTAGTTCTCGTCAAGAAAAAGGCGTTTCAAGGATCTCAAGACGTTCGCCTCGTCATCCACGCATAGGATTGTCACGTTTTCCGTCATACACCCTCTCTCCGTAATTTCGATACAGTCGCAACAACTCAGGATGAGTTTCAAACATGTGCTTCGACAGGGCTCTCCTGACCTTGGTCGAAGGGCTCAGCACGGACGGAATATCAATTCATTAAAAACATCCGTTCACCCTGAGCCTGTCGAAGGGGTGTTGTTACGAAGCCATCAATTTCCTACCCAGACACCACCACGCTCACTCCGTTTTTATGGGCAAGGTCACAACAAAGGTCGTCCCCTTGCCCTGCTCGCTGGTCACCTCAATCCTGCCGCCATGCTTCTTGGTCACGAGATCGTAGACTATGCTCAATCCCAGCCCGGTCCCCTTGCCCACCTCCTTGGTGGTATAAAACGGCTCGAATATCCTGCTCAAACTTTCAGGGGGGATGCCACAACCGGAATCGGAAATAGACACGGTTATCTCCGATTCGCTCGCTCTGGTGGTAATCACGATCTCGCCCTGACCTTCTATGGCATGCGCCGCATTCACCAGGAGATTCATGAATACCTGATTGAGCTGCTGCGGATAGCACCGGGTCGGAGGAAGATCGCCATACTCTTTTTTTACGGTACACTTGTATTTGAGTTCGTTCCAGATGATATTTAAGGTGTCATCCAGACACTGGTTGATATCGGCCATGCTGCGCTCGAACTGATCGACCCTGGAAAAACTTTTCAGATTCTGAACGATCTTGCGGACCCGCTCAACACCGTCCAGGGATTCGGCGACCAGGGCCGGCAGATCTTCAAGAATAGGCTCAATCTTGAGCTGCCTGCGACTTTCGGCTAACCGCTTGGTGCGGTCATCACCCTCATCCTGGGGAAAAATCTCCCCTTGCACCTTCAAAAACTCCGCCACCCGCGCCAAATATTTCTGCAGGGTGCCCAGATTACTGGTGACAAAGCCGATGGGGTTGTTGATCTCATGGGCCACACCTGCAGCCAATTGCCCGATGGAGGCCATTTTCTCCTGCTGGACAAACTGGGACTGAGCGGCTTTCAGTTCATCGTAGGCGCTTTGCAGCTCGCTGTTCTTTTTATCTATGATCTGCATCATGTGACTGAACTGGATGCCGATCCGCACCACCGGATCATCGGCGGCCTCCTGATAAAATTCGCAGGCCAGGCAATTACTGAGCTTTTGCGCAAACTTCCCCTGTACCTTCCCCTTGCAACGGGTTCCGGCAACAGCCCAGCATTGCAGAGGCTCCCGCCCGAAACAGACGCATTTTTTTTCGCCGCATTGCATCATTTTCCAACACGGCATATGGTCCGAAGGCAGGGTGAAAAAAAACTCTCCCCCATTCCCGTTGGTGACCCGATGGATCATGGAAGAGATCTCTCCCAGGGCGGCTTCCAGCTTTTTCCTGTCCTCTTCGATCTTCAGCAGAATCCGCTTGCGGTTGGAAATATCGTGGAGGGTGACCACCCGGCACAGGTCGCTATTTTCAGCCTCGGGACTGTAGCAGGTCTGCTGAAAAAACCTGTTACTGGGTTCATGAAATCGCTCGCATTGGGATATGTCTGCCTGTGCACTCACCGGCAGCATCCCTGCCTCAACCAAAAGGGCTTCCCAAGCACTGCCAAGAATTTCAGCATACGATTTCCCCAGAAAGTCGCACACCGCCTTGTTGCAACGCTGGATACCCCCCGCCGCATCCACCAGAAGAACCAGGTCGGAAACCCCGTCCATGGCCATGGTCCATTCGTCCTTGGCACGCTTGACCTGGGCAAAAAGCTGCAGTAACGCCTCATATTCCTGCTGCGCTGCCGGGGCCGACTGTTTCTTCATGATTTTTCCGATTGTTTCGTTTTTCTCTCTTCCAAGAATGGCCCTGAAGGGGAAACAAGCCAAACCACTGGGAACCTTGAGATTATGGTATCACATCACTCTATCCTTGAAAAACACTGTTTTTATCACAACTTTTCAGGAGCCGTTACGAAAAAAACGTCTTCATCGACAGCGGCACAAGTCACGTTCCAGCACTCCTTTCGTTCGTTACGGATCTTCGTGTCGATCATGCTATTCGGTGTTGCATGTTTTTCTTGAACAACGATTTAGACACCGACCTTCTGCTGTGCTACTATCAAACAGTAAAATTCAATTCCTTACACACATCACGGGGCCACCACGCCAGATGAAATTCCGTCTTATCTTTCTTGCCCTCGGGCTCCTCGCTCTTGCCGCCATCATCACCGGTGGAGTCGTGTATTTCCACACGGTCAACACGCTGGTCCATGAGCAAACCGGGGAAATGGCCCAAGAAAGCATCAAACAGATCGACACAGCCATTTCTTCCGTCCTGAAGACCAACCAAAAGGCAATAGCCGTTCTCGCCGACATGTGGTCGGTGCAAAACTTCATCAACACGCAAAACCCGGAGACTCTCGCCGAAGTAAAACCCGTACTGGACGACTTCCGGGAAGCATACAACGCCACTCGTTGTTGCCTCCTCGACACAAACGGGCTTGTAATCGCCGCCAGCGCCGGCGAAAAAACCCCTGTTCGGATCGGCGATGATTATTCCCGCCGTCCGTTTTTCCAGAAAGCCTTGGCAGGTGAACCCGTCATGGGACTGGTTCAAGGAGCCACGAGCACCGAACCGGCCATCAACCTCAGTCATCCGATTTTTTCAAAAAATATGGTGGTGGGTGTCGCACTCCTTACCGTACCCCTTGCCGATATTAAGGAAATTTTTGCCACTTCCAACGGAATCGTTGCCCTGACCGACGAACACAACATCGTTTTTTCCACCAACAAACCGGAATGGCTCTTGAGACTGCTGGGAACCGTCACAGCCGAAGAACTCATTGATATTGCCGAAAACAAGCTGCTCAAAGGCGAGATGCCCACCCAACTCCAGATAACCTTTGATGAGGCCGATGGCTCCGCCGTTTTCCCCGACGGCAGGAAATATTTTTTTGCACGCACCCCCCTGTCAAGCTCACCCACCTGGCAGATCAGCTATTTCCTGGAACATGCTCAGATTGACACCGGGCTATACAAAACCCTGTTCGGAAAGCCCGGAATACTTCTGGCCGGGATGGCTTTTTTTGTGCTCGGGGCTATGGGATATCTTTTCCGACAGGCGGAAATATTCTTGCGTCAACGGGAATTGGCAGAGAAGAAAGCCAAAACCTCCAATCTCTTTCTCTCCCAGATCCTGAATATCGCAGCCGACGGCATGCGGGTGGTGGACAGGAATTTTACAGTGGTCCAGGTCAATGGAACCTTTGCCACCATGATGGGAATGGAGAAAAAGGATGTTCTGGGCAAAAAATGTCATGAGGTGTTCTGGGGTCCTTTCTGTAAAACCGAAAAATGCCCCATGCGCCAGATACTCGGTGGGAAAAAACGGGTGGAATATGAATCCGTTAAAGAAAGTTCAACCGGGAAAATCATAAACTGCTGGATCATCGCAGTGCCTCTCTACGACACGAACAACACCTTCGTCGGCATCCTGGAAAGCTATCGGGACATCACCGAAAAAGTTGAAAACGAGCTTGCCATGGAAAAGGCCTTTGAAGAAGCACACAAGTTCGCCGAAGAACTGGCCGCCTCCAACGACCAGTTGCATCAACAACAGCACCAACTTGCCCTTGCCCACGACACCCTCAAGCAGAGCCAGGCCCAGATCCTCCAGCAGGAAAAAATGGCTTCGGTGGGTCAGTTGGCTGCGGGCGTTGCCCACGAGATCAACAACCCCATGGGCTTTATTTCAAGCAACTTAAGCTCGCTGGCAAAATATCTGGAACGGCTTACCGGATTTATCCGGGCTCTTGAGGAAAAGCTCCCGCAGGCTCCACCGGACGAGGAGCTTGCCGCCCTGCGCAAAAAACTCAAAATCGACTACATCATGGAAGACGCCATGCATCTGGTAACCGAATCGCTGGACGGCGCGGACCGGGTCAAGAAGATCGTGCAGGGACTCAAAAATTTCTCACGAATCGATCAGGCCGAGCAACTGGCAGCCGATATCAACGAGTGCCTGGACTCCACCCTCAACATTATCTGGAACGAGCTGAAATACAAATGCGAGGTGAAGAAGGAATACGGTGAGCTGCCGCCCACGGTCTGCTATCCGCAGCAGCTCAACCAGATGTTCATGAACCTCCTGATCAACGCAGCCCAATCCATTGAAACCAAAGGAGAACTCAGGATAAAAACCTGGTCCGAACAGGGTTTCATCCATACCCGCATCTCCGATACCGGCTGCGGTATTCCCCCGGACAAGATCAAACATATCTTCGAGCCGTTCTACACCAGCAAGGAGGTGGGCAAAGGCACGGGGTTGGGGTTGAGCATCGTCTATGATATCGTGGTCAAAAACCACAAGGGCGATATCGAAGTGGAGAGCGAAGTGGGAAAGGGCACGACCTTCACGGTCAAGATTCCGGTGGTCGCCACGCCGCCTCCGGGGCAATAGTCGGCTCGCTGGAGGATGTCAGGACCCAATAACGGCATTCACTCGATGAACCGACAAAAACCCTTCGACAGGCTCAGGGCGAACGGCGACAACACCGATCACAACGGACAATCGCATAACGCATGACAAATCCTCCTTTTGGCAGGATCACCAAAAATTCATCCCCCCAACGGCACCAGCTCCACCTCGCCCCAGGCGCCCAATTCCTCGCCCCGAATAATGACCACCCCCAGAATACCCGGCACACCGGATGCCTTAGCCAGAGCGGATTCAAGGCTCTGGCCCGGAAGAACCGCGTTGCCGGCCAGGGTAGCCACCGCGTCCGCCAAGGCGGTATCCTTGGCCAGCACAGTGACGGAATCGGCCTCGCCCAGGCTCAGGGAATGTCCCACGGTGCCGGACGAGGTGCAGATGCCGAGGGGCATGCACCTCGCTGGGATTTTTAAGCCCACCCGGTTGCTGAGCGGCGAGGTTCCGGCAAAGATGCCGACCACACTTTCCTGGTTGCGGCAAAAATAGATGTCGCCGCCGTTTTCCACCACCACCTCCCCTGCGCCCGCAGCCAAAAGATCCAGCCCGACATACTCGGCGATGGCCCCGGCCACTGCGGCCATGGGTCCAACATCCGCCGTGAGGCCTGCGCCGAGCATGGTCTTGACAATGGGCGGGGCCGTTGGATCGGCTGACAGGGGGCATAGGGAGGTAGCAAATTGCGGATGACGGGAAATATAGCTTTCCAACTGGCTGCGATACAGGAGAACTGCATCTTTGGCCATATCCCGCAGATCTTTTCCGGCAAGGATCTGCAAATCCGTTTCCCTGATCCGCACCTCAAAACCGATCAGACCGCCGGGCGCAACACGACTTCGATAGGTTCTCTTCCGGTAGGAGCAGGGATCCGGGTGTTTCTTTTTTCTTTTGACGGTCACAGGATGGCTGGTATGGTGAGTGGTTAATTGCATTGGGTATTTGGCGGCAGTATAGCGGAGAACGGGACAGGGAGCAAGGATGATCCCCAAGCCCTGAAAGCAGGAGAAAAATGGACAGCACCAGGCAGGCACGGCTCATTCTTTTTACCCGCTACCCGGAGCCGGGCCGGACAAAAACCCGCTTGATTCCCGCCTTGGGAGCCCAGGGCGCTGCCGCGCTCCAACGGCGGATGAGCGAAGCAATTGTCATCCATATGACGGAGTTTGCCGCCCAACATCCGGTTGTCCCGGAAATTCGCTATGCCGATGGAAGTCAGCAAGCCATGGAGACCTGGCTGAGCAACGACATCCCCTGCATACCCCAGGGCGAGGGAGATTTAGGCGACCGATTATGTCGGGCCTTTGCCCATGCCTTTGCCCAAGGCGACCGCCAGGTGGTGATTATTGGCGCCGACTGCCCCACCCTCACTCCTGCCCTCTTTGCCCAGGCCTTTGCTGCCCTGAATCATAAGGATCTGGTGATCGGGCCGGCCATGGACGGCGGGTATTATCTTGTTGGCCTCAGCCGACCAACCCCGTCTCTTTTCTCGGATATCCCTTGGGGCAGCGGGGAGGTACTGCCTGCAACCCTGAAACAGGCAGAAGGCATGGCTCTCGGAACCCATATCCTGGAGACCCTTGCCGATGTTGACCGCCCGGAAGACCTGCGCCATTTCATCCCTGTTCAGCAGCAGCTTGAAAACAGACTGAAACAGCCGGGCTGTTACGACATCTCAATCATTATCCCGACTCTCAATGAGGCGGCTTGTATCGGCCAAACCGTGGCCGAGCTGGTCGAGCAGCCGGGGGTAGAGGTGATTGTGTCCGATGGCGGCAGCAGCGACCAAACCGTGACTCTGGCCACGGTGGCAGGGGCCAGGGTAATCCAGGCTCCGCTCGGGCGGGGAAACCAGCAGAACGTTGGGGCGCAAGCGGCACAAGGCAGAGTGCTGCTTTTTCTCCATGCAGACACCCGTTTGCCGGAGGGATTTGTGCCGGAAATTTGCGAAACCCTCGACAAACAGGGCATCGTCGCCGGCACCTTCCGCTTCGGTGTTGACGCCGCAGGCTGGCGGTTCCGACTGCTTGAGCTGTGCACCAATTGGCGGGCCTCCTGGTTCGGACTTCCCTATGGCGACCAGGGGCTGTTCCTGGCCGCCGCCCGGTTTCAGGCAATGGGAGGCTTCCGGGAGATTCCCTTGCTGGAGGACCTTGATCTGGTGCTTAGGTTGCGTAAAAAAGGACGTCTCGCCCTGCTCACAACTCCGGCCCTCACCTCTTCCCGGCGCTGGCAGCGCTTGGGATTTGTACGCACAACCGTGGTGAATCAGATGATTTTACTCGGATTTTTTTTCGGAATCAGTCCGGACAGGCTTGCCCGCTGGTATGGCAGGGGCCAGGAGAACAATGGCAGGTTCTCTGGGAAGTAAGTAGCGCTGCAGATTTTGGTCCGGGACAGAGGAAAGCAGCATCCCGGAACTTTTAAACAAATAGGGCGAGGCCAGGGAATCGGTCATGAGCGGGTTGGTGTCTGCCAACAGCCCGGACATCGCCAAAAAAAGAACGGTGACAACCACCCCTGCCTTGACCAGACCGAAAATCCCGCCCATGAATCGGTCAAACCAGCCGAGAAGCGAGAGGCTCATGACCTTTTTGAGCACGTACCCCAGGGCCAGAACCCCAAAAAAGACCGCAAGAAAAAGCAGGGCGTAGGTTACAAGAAAAGAGATTTGGGGCGAAGGGATGAAGGAGGAAAGGCGTGGACTTATCTGTTCGTAATAGCGACCGGCAAAAATGTAGCCGAGAATGAGCGCGGCCAACGAGGCCATCTGCCGAATAAACCCGATCCAGATGCCGCGAACAAGAAAGAAGAGTATGATGGCGATGACGCCGAAATCAATTGCAGTCATGGTTGACCCCTGAGACATATTATTTAATGTTAACAGAAACTTGCATGCAAAATCAAGTTTTTTCATGAAAGGAGTGAACAATGGCGTTTGCCCAAGCCATTTTTGAGCAATACTGGCCGTGCTGGCAGCAGCTTTTTGCTCCGACCACCCGGTTATACCTTGGGGGGGTGTCGCTTTCCGCTCTTGTCGAGGGAAATGGTTCTCTGCTGACCGAAATTGCCGAAAGATATTTGAGCACGGAAGAATTGGCTCGATGGAATGGTTTCAGCCAGGAAAAGCGACGCAACGAATGGCTGGGCGGACGGTTGGCCGCCAAATTGGCTGGCAGCGCGCTTCTGGGCGAGCCGGAAGCAGGCTGGCAAAACCTTGTAATCCGGACGGAAGAAGATGGCCGCCCCTATCTGACAGCTGAGGCCGGGAAAATGGCTCCGTTCATCTCCATCTCCCATAGCGGGGTGCTGGCCGCAGCCCTGGCGGCAAACTGCCCCTGCGGGCTTGATATTCAGCTGACGGGCGAGAGAATCCACAGAGTCCGGGAACGCTTTGCCTTTCCCGATGAAGAAACTATTCTACAATCCTCTCTGGAAAAATCCTTTGCGGAAACAGAACGACTCACCATGCTGTGGGCGGCCAAGGAATCGGTGCGAAAAATGATCCGGTCCAGCCCCCTGCTCGGCCTGCTGGAGATCCGATTGCTTGCCGGGCATGGCGGACAAGGTACTCCGCAAGAACCGCTGTTGCTGACTTTTGCTTCGGGCAGAGAACCGGGTTCCTGCCCCCCAATTATTTCCGTGCTGTGTTTTTTTGCGGACAACCTGGCCTGGGCCATGGGTTGTCTTCCGAATATAACCAAGGAGTAGCCCATGGATCTCATGTCTTTTTTAAAACAGGTCCCGCTGTTCAGCGGCCTGACCGCCGAACAGTATGACGAACTGGCCATGATCATCACCCTCCAGGACTATCGCCGCGGCCAGAGCATCTTTGCCGAAGGCGACCCAGGAACCGGATTTTATGTGGTCATGGAGGGTTTGGTCAAGATCTACAAGCTGTCCATGGAGGGCAAGGAACAAATCCTCCATATCTTCGGACCGGGGGAGCCCTTTGCCGAAGCCGCCGTCTTTATCGGCTCGACCTTCCCGGCCCATGCCCTGGCCCTGGAAAAAAGCCGGGCACTCTTCATCCCCCGCCGCGCCTTCATCGAGCTGATCCAGACCAATCCGGCCCTGGCAATGAACATGCTGGCGGCCCTGTCCATGCGGCTGAAAAAATTTGCCCACCTGATCGAAGATCTGTCGCTTAAAGAGGTGCCGGGGAGGGTGGCGGCTCATATTCTTTACCTCAGCACCCAGCAGGGAGACAGCGACACGGTGAAGCTCAACATCGGCAAGGCTCAACTGGCCAGCCTGCTGGGCACCATTCCGGAAACCCTCTCCCGCATTCTGACAAAACTCTCCAAACAGGGCTTGATCGCCAGCGAAGGTTCGCAGATTACCATTCTGGATCGGGACGGCCTGGAAGATCTGGCCATGGGGGAAAAGCTGTAGACAAGGAATAAATACGCAAACGACCTGCTTGGTGCCGGACATGGAGTAAACTGTTCAGCAGCGCCACAGATGCTAGGAAGAGGTCCGCGCAGTGTGCTGCCGCACACAAGCGGGCCGATGACAGCTAAGCGAGCACAGCGAGACTGCGACGCAGATGCGGTGCTGCTGGACAGTTTACTGTTCCAGCCCGAACTCAAAGGCCATCCCGGTCTTTGCCAGGTGGCCGAGGATATTCTTGAGTCCTTGCAGGGTATCGACCTGAAAATTGACCTGCCAGGCAGAGGTGCGCGACGGTCGGCTGGAAAGCAGTTCGATCTCGCTGATCTTCATCTCTTCCGGAGCCACGCCCAGCATCATCAGGATACGGTTACGGGACGGGGCCTCCAGGATGAGGATGTTCTGCATCTTGGGCACCGCCGTTTCCTTGAGCCGCCAGCGCACTTCAACCAGGTCCTCCCGCTGGACGCGGAGTGAGGTGATAGTAGAGCATTCCTTCTGGTGAATGGAGAGGCCGCGTTCGCTGAGCAACCCGTACAACACTTTTTCCGTGGGCACCGGGTTGCAGCACCGTGAAAATTTGATGCAGGCAGGATCCAGGGTGGCAAGTTCTATACGGTTCAGGCTGCCGGTTGGAGGCAGCAAGGTTTCCTTGTCCGCGTACAGCCGATTTTTGATTTCGTTAATGAGTTCCCGCAACCGGAACCTGCCTTCGCCCAGCCCAAGAAAAAGATCCGGCAAATCCTTTGCCCCAAGGGGCGCCATGATGCTTCCCATACCGGTTTTTTCCAGGAGATCATAGGGCAGACCATAGCACTTGAGCTCCTGCCGAAGGATGCTTTCGCCGATCATGTGGGCCAAGGCCTCGCGCCGCTGGCGGAACAATTTGGAAAGCTCCGCCCTGGCCTTGGGGGTCTGGCAGCGCTGCTGAATCTCCGGCTCGAAACGCACCGGATCTTTCTGGCAGATGATCTCCACCTGATCACCGTCTTCAAGAAGGGCATCGGGCTCTACCTGCCGCTTGCCGATCTTGGCCTTGATGCAGCGCTTGCCCACATCCGTGTGCACTTTGAAGGCGAAATCCAGCACAATACTGTGGGCAGGCAGCTCAATCGGGTCCCCTTTGGGAGTGTAGGTGTATATAGCCTTCTTGCTGCTGACCGCGATCATCTCCCGGTAGGAGAGATCCTCGTCCGTCCCGAGAATATCCAGCATCTCCCGCAGTTCCACCTCAAAACTGCTGGGCACCGTCTTGTGAACAAACCATTCCCGCACCAGCCCGGTACGGGAGGAAGTGATCATTTCCTCGGTACGGATCTTGAACAGATAGTTGTGCCCCCTGATGTTGGCCCGGGTATGGAGGCTCCGGTAGCCGGTAGCCTTGGGGTTGGCGATGAAATCACGGATGGTTCTGGGGATGGGTGGATAATTCTGGTGAATGACGCCGAGAATCCGGTAACAGGTTTGGATGTCGTTGGCAACGATGATGAATTCCAGTGGATTGGCGATGGTCTTGTGGAGAAGCTTGTGGGCCGGATCAAAATAGGCCCAGAGCCCCTTGGGATTGAGGCGGATTTCGTGGGTGATCCACACCTCCTTCATCCGATCCTCAAGGGTGCGCTTGATGGCAAGCACCTCTTCACTGCCTTGCAGCCGTTTGATTCCGGCCAGCACCTTCAGGCTCTGCCGCGGAAATTTATACATCAGGGCCAGGGTATACAACTCGCGCTTGATGTTGTTCAACCCCATGACCTTGGCCAGGGGCGCATAGATGTCCAGGGTTTCCTCGGCGATTTTCTGCCGCTTGTCCTTGGGCATGGAGCCCATGGTCCGCAGATTGTGCAGCCGGTCCGCCAGCTTGATCAACAGCACTTCAAGATGAGCGGCGGCTCCGGAAAAAAGCTTGCGGTGAACCAGCTTGTAAAAGGTCTGCTTGTTTCCGGAAAAATTGGCGATCTTGGTGCATGCATCCACGATAATTTCGATGTTTTTGCCGAATATCTCACCGATCACCTCGCTGGTCACTTCGGGCACATCCTCCACCGTATCGTGGAGCACGGCGGCGGCCAGCAGCTCCGGATCACGGATTTCCAACTCCTCCACCAGGATTTTCGCCACCTGGAGGGGGTGGCTGACATAGACCTCGCCGGACTTGCGCCGCTGGCCCTGATGGGCGGAAACGGCAAAGGACAGCGCCTCCCAGAAAATCTTGGCCGGACCTTCCTGGCCGCCGATAACCTGCTCCATCCGTTCGCAATAGGCGGCTATGTTAAATTTTTTGGAAGGTGCCATGGGTAGTCGCTGTCTTTCTTATCCGGTTTTGGGTAATTTGATGCCCTGTCCCTGCAAATAAGGTACAATCTCAGTTATCAGGTAGTCTTATAAGACTATTTCGTTCTCAACCCTTGTGCAATGATTTTCCATTTCTTTTAAAAAATAGCGTAACTATCCAGCGTGATGCTGGAATCAGATAAAAACCACACAATGTAACTGTTCGGCAATGCCGGCCAAAAGGCCTGTGAAGTGTGCTGTTGCACATGAGCAGGCTCATGACGGCTGAGCGAGACTAGCGAAGTAGATATGCTGCTGAACAGTTACACAATAGCCGGGGAGAGGCACGCCTGTGACACGGAGAGGAAAGGTTTTTCACAGCAAACATGGTCGCCCGGGAAAACGACAGCGCGAAGGTGGCAGACCGCCCCGCCAACACCAGGAAGCACGCTTTGAAGGCGAGATCCTGGGCCGAATCTACACTGCGGAGATGCCGCTTTCCGCGCAGGACCTGCTTGAGGCCCTTGAGCTGAGCAAGAGCCACCGGCAGGAGGTGCTGGGGGTACTGGAGGATCTCTGCAGACGCAAGGTTCTTTCCTGCCGCAGAGACACCTTTGCCCTGCGCAAGAGCGTGGAGCTGTTTGCCGGCCCGATCAGCGTGACCACCAAGGGGTATGGCTTTGTCGCTCCCACCGAGGCTCCGGCCGAACTGGAGATCGACCAGGACGTCTTTATCCCACCCGGCATGCTGGGCGGCGCAGCCCACAACGACAAGGTGCTGGTCCAATTGATGAGCCGCCGCCAGGGCCGTTACGAGGGCAGGGTAATCGCGGTCCTGAACCGGGCTACCACCCGGCTGGTCGGGGTCTACATGGCCGGGGGCACTACCGGGCTGGTGACCCCGGAGGACAGTCGCTTCCCCTACAATCTGGTCATCCGTAAGGAGGACAGCCGGGGTGCCAAGAACGGCGACGCGGTGTTGGCCGAGGTCACCTCATTTGCTGCCGGGCAGCGCAACCTGGACGGCATCATCCTTGAGGTGCTGGGCAACCCCAAGGATATCCAGGTGCAGACCGAGATGGTCATCCGCAAGTTCGACCTGCCCCATCTCTTTACCCAAGAGGTCACCACGCAGGTGGAGGGGCTGGACCCGGAGGTGAAAATGACCCCCGGCCGCACCGACCTCCGGGGGGTGGTCCACGTAACCATCGACGGAGAAACAGCCCGTGATTTTGATGATGCCGTGGCCATCGAACCCCTGAAAAATGGCTACCGGCTCTATGTCTCCATCGCCGATGTCAGCCATTATGTCCGGCCGCATACCCCGGTGGATGTGGAAGCGTACCAGCGCGGCACCAGCGTCTATTTTCCCACCCGGGTCATCCCCATGCTGCCGGAGCGGTTGTCCAACAACCTCTGCAGCCTGGTTCCCAACGAGGACCGCTACACCTTCACCGCCATGCTCGATTTTGACGAGCACGGCAAGCGGCTGGGCAAACGCTTCATGAAAAGCATCATCCGCAGTCGGCATCGCCTCACCTACACCACGGTCAAACAGGTGCTGACGGACCGCGATCCCGCGGTACTGAGCCAGTACGCCGACATAATCCCGGCCCTGGAGATGATGGGCCGCCTGGCCCTGAGCCTGGAAAAACGACGGATCAAACGGGGAAGCATCGGCTTTGAACTGCCGGAGCCCTTGGCGGTACTGGGCGAAGACAACACCGTGCAGACCATCAAGCGGAGCGAACGCAATCAGGCCCACAAGCTCATCGAAGAGTTCATGCTGGCCGCCAACGAGGCGGTGGCCGAAACCCAGACCGAAGGCAAGATCGACTCCCTCTACCGGATCCACGAACCACCCGACCCGCTCAAGGTGGCCGAATTCACCGAGTTTGCCCAAAGCATGGGTTTGAATGTGGATGACGGCGACGGCTCGCCCAAGTGGTTCGGCCAAGTGCTGGCCATGGCCGCCGGCACCCCCCAGGAATACATCATCAGCAATCTCCTGCTCCGCACCATGCAGCAGGCCCGTTACTCCCAGCACAATCTCGGCCATTTCGGCCTGGCCGCCACCCACTACACCCATTTCACCTCCCCCATCCGGAGGTATCCGGACCTCATGGTCCACCGGGCCCTGGCCGCAAGCCTGCAGAAAAAAGGAAAGGTTTTACCCGCCGGCGAGACGGTTTCCACCGAAGAGGCCGGCACCTTTCTCTCCAAACGGGAGCGGGTGGCTGTAGAGGCCGATCGGGAGATGATGGAACGGCTTCAGGTTCACTTCATGGCCGACAAAATCGACGAGACCTTTGAGGCCATTATTTCCGGAGTCACCTCCTTCGGCTTGTTTGTCGAACTGACCGAGGTGTTTGTCAACGGCGCCGTGCCCATCACCGAGATGCGGGATGACTATTACGAACTGGAGGAGGGCCGCCACCGGCTCATCGGCCAGAGGACCAAAACCATCTTCCAGATCGGCGATCTGGTGCAGGTGCGGTTGACCAGCGTGGAAATCCCTCGAAGACGGATCAATTTCAGCATTGAGGAAAAACTGGCCGGAGCCACGGACCTGGCCAAACCTGCCACGGGCAAGCGGGTGAAAGGGCCGACCAAAGACCGCAAAAAAGCCGCCGTCCAACCAAGGAAGCGTGCCGTCAAAGCAAAATGAACCAAGAGATGCAGGATATGGTGCAATATTCAGCTCGATGCCGGAATTGAACGAAAACCACTACATGCAATTACTGTTCAGCAGTGCCACAGATGCGCACCCCGCAAAGGGGTATAAACTCCAGCGGCTTGCGAATAGTACTACTGCTACATGAGCAAGCCGATGACAACGCAGATGTGGCACTGATGGGCAGTTACGATACGGTGCGGGAGCAGATGGGACACGTGGCCATCGTTCTGGTCTCACCGAAATTTGCGGAAAACATCGGCTCCGCGGCGAGAACCGCGGCAAACATGGGGATCGGTCAGCTCATTCTCGTCTGTCGGGAAATACCCGACCGCGAGACAATGCTCAAACTGGCCACCGCCAAGGCGGCCCATCTCATCGACAATCTGGAGCACCATCAAGAACTGGGCGCGGCCTTGGCTCCCTTCGGCTGGGTGCTTGGCACCTCCGCCCGCCAGGGCAAAAAACGAACCACTGTCAACAGCCCCCGGCAGCTCATGAACGAGGTTCTGCCCCAGCTCAAAAACAACCGGGTCGCCCTGCTCTTCGGCCCGGAAGACCGGGGGTTGTCCAACGAGGAACTTCGCTACTGCAACCAGATCACCACCATTCCAACCGTGGATTTCTCCTCCCTCAACCTGGCCCAGGCCGTGGCAATCCTTTGCCACGAACTCCATTACAGCGTCCTGGAAGCAATAAGCCGCAACACCTTTCCTGATCCAGCCCCCAAGCAGGGAAACAAGAGCGAGTTGGAGTCCATGTTTGGCCATGTGGAAGAAGCGCTTACAACCATCGGCTTTTTAAAAAAGGGGGAGGATGAGTACTGGATGACGAGCATTCGCCGGTTTCTGGGTCGAACAGGGCTGAAATCAAAGGAGATCAAGATCATCCGCGGCGTCTGCCAACAGCTGCTCTGGCACAACGATCAGAAGAATCCGGATAAAGACAAAAACAAAGAGAGCAGAAAATAAGGGCCAACCACCAGTGAACCACTGGCAGTAGTCCCTTAAAACATGCGTTTCTTCCAGAGAACAAACCCGGCCAGACCGGTAAGCGCGATGGAGAGACCGAGCACGCCCCAAAAACCAAGCTGCTGGCCCAGGAATGGCACCCCCACGTTCATCCCCCAGAAGCTGGAGATCATGGTCGGAGTGGAGATCAGGATGGTGATGGAGGCGAGCAGTTTCATCACCTGGTTCAGGTTGTTGGAGATAACCGAGGTGAAGGCATCCATCATGCCGCTGAGGATATCGGAATACATCTGCACCATCTCCAGGGCCTGCCGGTTTTCGATAATGGCATCCTCAAGAATATCCTCATCCTCTTCGTACTGCGGCAGCAAGTGCTGCAGGGCGCTGTTCTTCCTAAGGCGCAGCAGCCGCTCCAGAACCAGTCCGTTGGAGCGCAAGGCCACCGTGAAGTAGGTGAGACCTTTCTCCATATCGAACAGCCTGAAAACCTCCGCATTATTCATCGATTTTCGCAGATGACGCTCGATTTCATCGGTCTGCCGGTTGATCTGATGGATGAAGCGCAGATAGACCTTGGCGGTCTTGTAGAGGATCTGAAAAAGAAAGCGGGTGCGCTTGCCGGTGTTGTAATAGGCCGGCGCGCCTGGGCCGACAATATTTCCGGGCAGGATCTCGGTCTCTTCCAGGGAAACGGTAATGACCTGGTCCGGGGTCAGGATGATGCCCAGCGGCAGGGTGTCGTACATATCCGGCCCACGCAGCACCGGAAAATTGGTGAGCACCAGCATGCAGTTGTCTTCGATTTCTATACGGGAGCGCTCTTCCGAGTCCAGAGCGGCGCGGAGCAGATCTTCCGGCACTCCGGTGGCCTGAGAAACGCTGTTGATTTCGTCCGGCGTCGGGTTGACCATGCGGATCCAGGATCTTGGAACCGGCCCACTGTCGGTGACGATCTGCAGCTGATGGTCAAAGCGCTTGTACACGGTAAGCATGTCAGTTCGCCTCCTGTTCGAGCGGAGTTTTGTCCGGCCCGCGCCGCAATATTATAGGCCGCCCACAGGCAAATCCGGAAATAATCTTGTCGTTTTGCAGGATTAAAGAGAAAAGATAAAGGGAAAAGGTGACAAGAAATCAGGGATACACAACACCCCGAGACAATTCAATCCTGCAAAAGCTCTTTACTTGGTTTTGGAAACCCGTGTCAATCGAAAAGCTGGGCTATCAAGGAGATGCGTGGAACTCCCCGCGCAAACCGAGACAAACATGAACAGCATACGCTGTTGGCCAAAAAAAGGCGAGGAAAGTATCTTTTCACCGAAGTTGAAAATACTTTCCCCGCCTGGCTGGAAGCTTACTTCCTAATAATTGAAACGGTGCTTAAAATTCAGCATGGCCGTGGCCACATAGTCGGTGCCCACTCCATACAGATTCACATCCTCATAGAGCGGAAGACCATAGCTGCCATTCAGGCTGAAATTGCCGCCCATGGCTGAAAGAAAGCGCCAACTGGCAACACCGGTCAGGAGAACCGACCTTCCCCCGCTGTTCTGGACCTTGACGCCAAAGTTTTCATTCTTCCCGGTTTCGGTGGCATCCAGTTCCAAGCCAAGCATGAGATCGTAATTCGGTGTGTAATGAAGCGCCGCGCCGAGCTTGGTCACATCGCCGAAATCATAATCATCCCCGTTTTCGCGGTTGATCAGGTGGCTCAATTCCCCGTGCAGCCAGAAATCGCCAAAACGGAGCGAACCCAGCAGGCCCGCGCCGAGATTGACACTGCCGGTTCCCAATTGCAGCCCGGGCATCATGCGAAAGGCGGTGTCGAAATCGCCAGTGGGCAGGGTCATATTGCCCATCACGCTGATAAACTTGCTGTAGTAATCGTCCCGCCACAGGTTGTAACCGAGCTTCAGATCGAGATCGGTAATCCCCTTATGCTTGGTGACTTTTTCGGTTCCACCCATCCGCATGTTTGAGGTCATGATCTTGTCGAGATCCGAGATTTTGGCGGTAACCGACAACCGGTCCGTAATGCCGTAATTTCCCATCAGCATGGGACCGGAGGCCTCCATCTTGGCGGGGACCATCGACGCGGTGGTGGCTGCCAGAAACTCGGCGGTGGAAACCTTGTCCGAGCCCATCATCAGATCATCCTTGACCATGGACATATACCCCGCCCCAACGCTCACCGAGCCTTTTGGCGGAGGAACCGCCGAGTTGACCCGGTTCGGCATGGTCATGCCCATGGGGGAGATGGCCAGCAGAGCCTGGGAGAAGGTAAGCTCCTTGCCGCCGTGCTCGGCCATGAATTTTTTAGCCCCATCCTGATCGGCAAAGGCAATGATATTGGGAATCATGTCCGGCACCAGGTCGCTGCCAATGACGTAGACAGCCTCTTCCGCCGCGATCTCCTTGCCGCTCAGCCAGTCGTGCACCAGCACCGAGGCAAAACCCTCGACCCCACCCGCATCGGAAACCAGGCGCAGCATGTCGGCTCCGCCGCAGGTCTTTTCGACCCGGCCATCCTTGCTGGTAATTATTGCGCTGGTGCGCTGGTATTGATCGATATACATGCCGCACAGACGACAGCCCTCGCGCTCACCTGCCTGTGCCGCCGAGGCCAGCAGGAGTGCCGCCACCATAATAACTCCATATTTTTTATCCATTGCGTCCCCTTGACGTGTTTGTGTTTCCGTGTGAAAAAAACTGAAGGGGCACGCTACCACAATGTTCCACGGGAATACATGCGACAAATTGTCGCAGCACTGGCACAGCAGGAAATGCATCGGTCAGGAAAAATTTATGGGATGGGTGAATGTTGGTGGTGCGGATAAAAAAAGCGGAGTGTGTATGCCTCATGGAGACATACACACTCCGCTTCGGGATGCAAAAAGAAAACAGCGGTCGGAATGAGGCTCTTCCCGGACATTTCCGGGGACAGACAGGAGGCGTTTTGTCTGCCCTTGTGTCCAGGGTAACAGGCAATTCCTTGCGATTTTACCTGTAAAACTACCGGTTCACACTGTCCTGCTTTTCCGACCGCCCGGGAAAACGGGGCGAAAACATTCCCGCCCCGAAAACCTGAAACTCAACTCGGTTACATTCCGGTTACTGCGCCAAACCAGCTGGTGACGAGTGCAAGGGGGCCTCCCGCCGCGATGACCCCGGCAACAAGACAACTCACCGACCATGCGCCCACCAACCCAGCTGCCATTGCGCCCAAGCCGACTACTGCGCCCTGCATGATATCGGTGCCGATTCCGTCTGTTACCAACGCGTTGCTTCGTGTTTTGGTCCTGACCATCTGTCCATTTTTCATTTCGGGCCTCCTGAAAAAAAGTTGTGTTCTTACCTTCTATTATAAGTACTCCTGAATTCTGGTCAAGGTATTTTTTTACATAAAATCAAGTAGTTACATGTAAACCGCAGGGGTGAGGATTGGCGTGAATAGCAGGAGGCAGGATATCAACACACAGAATATTCGGCTAATTATGACAATTGTGGTTGGCAGAACAAGGCAGGAGGTTAGAGTCCCTGCAGAGGACAGGCATCGCAGAGCGGATTGGATTTTTTGCAATATTCCTTGGCGAGGCGAACAAGAAGAGCGTGGTACTCATTAAACAGCTGTGTTTCCGTGGGAAGTTTTCCCAGGAACAAATCCTGGATCTCCTCATACCCTGCGTCATCGGCGATGAGATCATGCCGGAGGAGAATGCGGTAGGTGTAAGCATCCACCACGAACACCGGTTTACCTGCGGCATACAGGGTGATGGAGTCGGCGGTTTCCGGGCCGATGCCCTTGACGGCCAGCAGCTTCTCCCGAAGGGTGGCGGTGTCCTGATCTAAAAAAGTATCCAGGTCCCCGCTGTCTTCGCGGATAGCGGCAAAAAGACCTTTGAGCCGTTTGGCCTTCTGGTTGTAATACCCGGAAGGCCGGATTTTCTCGGCAAGAATTTCAGTGGGCAAGGCTTCCAAGGCGGAAAAAAACAAAAGCCCCTCCCCCTTGAGCGCCTCGATGACCATGCTCACATTCCGCCAACTGGTGTTCTGGGTCAGGACCGCTCCCAGCATGATCTCGAAAGGGGTTTCCCCGGGCCACCAGTGCTGGGGGCCAAAATGATCGAAAAGACGGGTATGGATTTCTACAATCCGGTTGGTCACGGTTTTGTTTGCATCCCTAAAGAATCAATCGGAGCGCATAAAAAGGAAATAGATGGCAATGGCCAAGGCACCAACGAAGACTCCGGCCACGGGCAGAACCTTGCCCAACTGAAGCTGGCCGTTCACCACCAACCCCTGCATGTAACTGCTTCCGCTGAAAATCCAGAGGCCGAAACCCAGGCCTGTCATGACCAGGGTGTTCATTGCCTGCTTGTAGAGATTGTAGCAAATAAAAGCGCCAAAGGGGACCAGAAACCAGGTGTTCGTGAAAAGCCCCCCGGCATCCACCTCGCGGAACTGTTGCGGCACATTGGTGCTGTTGACGAAATCGACAATCTGCCCCAGGAATTCGGTCATGGCGGTGCGTCCTCCCTCGTTGGTGATTAAGCCGTTACAGAATAATTAAAAAATGGGCGGTGCTCGCAGAGACGGCTTACTCCTGCCGATCCGGTGCGGTGGCCTGCTTGTACACCTTGATTGCGCAGTATGAACCGCACATACTGCAGGCATCGCCCTTGTAGGAACTTCCTTCTTCCCGGAAGCGCCTGGCTTTGTCCGGGTCGATGGACAGTTCGATTTGGCCTTTCCAGTCCAGATTGTTACGGCACTTGGCCATGGCGATATCCTTGTCGATGGCACCGGGCAGACCCTTGGCAATATCGGCGGCATGCGCGGCAATACGGGAGGCCATGACTCCCTCGTGCACATCCTCGGCGCTGGGAAGTTTGAGATGTTCGGCAGGGGTGACATAGCAGAGAAAATCAGCGCCCGCCGCTCCGGCGATGGCGCCGCCGATGGCGCCGGTGATATGGTCGTAGCCCGGAGCAATATCGGTGACCAGAGGACCCAAGACATAAAACGGCGCGCCCTGGCAGAGCTGCTTCTGGAGCAGGATATTGGCCTGGATCTGGTTGAGCGGCATATGCCCCGGCCCCTCGACCATAACCTGCACCCCGGCCTCCCAGGCCCGCTGGGTCAGCTCGCCCAAATGGATAAGCTCCTGAACCTGGCCCCGATCAGTGGCGTCGGCCAGACAGCCGGGCCGGATCCCGTCGCCCAGACTAAGGGTGACTTCGTGCTCCTTGAGGATAGCCAGCAACTCGTCAAAATGTTCGTACATGGGGTTTTCTTTTTTATTGTAGCTCATCCACTCGATGGTAAAAGAGCCGCCCCGGCTGACCACGCCCATGAGCCGCTTGTGATTGCGGACCCGATCCATGGTGGAGCGGGTGATGCCGGAATGGATGGTCATGAAATCAACCCCATCCTGGGCCTGCTGCTCAATGCCTTTGAACATCTGGGCAACCGTGACCTCACCGATCTTTTTCTTCTGCTTTTCCACCACCTCGGCAATACTCTGGTAAATAGGCACGGTTCCCAAAGGGATGGGGCAGTTTTTCAGAATCTCGCGGCGGATCTCATTCAGCTCGCCGCCCATGGAAAGATCCATCACCGTATCGGCCCCGGCCTTGAGGCAGACACAGAGCTTTTGCAGCTCCTGGCTCACCTCGGGATAATCCTTGGAGGAGCCGATATTGGCGTTGACTTTGGTGGACAAGCCTTTGCCCACCCCCATGATCTTGTCGAAGTGGTGATTTTTGTTCTTGGGAATGCAGATCGTCCCCTGAGCCACCCCCTGCATCAGGGCCTGGACCGTGATGTTCTCGTTTGCGGCACAATTTTCAAAAAGAGGGGTAATCGTACCCCTGATCGCTTCTTCTCGAATGCTCATCACTCGTTCTCCGGTAACCCTCGGCGCAAGCCGACAGGTGTTGACAGTAAAATAAAGGGAAATTCAAGACGCAAAAACATACCAGCGGCCCCTTGAGAATGCAACGGAAATGTGTGGGAATACAGGGGGGGAAAGCCTATAACACCCCGTGTTCATGGAGAATTTTAAGGCCTATACCAATAAGAACCAACCCGCCGACAATCTCGGCCCGGGCACCCAAGCGCGAGGCCGCCCCCAGCAGACAGCCCAGCCGCAGACCAAGGGCGGTGAGCCCCGAGGCAACCAAACCGATGATCAGGGCCGGAAGCCAAACACTTACTTCCAGCACGGCAAAACTCAATCCCACGGCCAAGGAGTCGATACTGGTGGCAATTGAAAGGGTGACGAGCATCCGTCCCCGGGTAGGGTCTGTCCCCTCGCCTGCCTCATGCTCCTCCCTGATCGCCTCCCAGATCATCTTGATCCCCACGAAGAAAAGCAATCCAAAAGCGAGCCAGTGGTCAAAGGTTTCGATATAGGATCGGACCGTAAGGCCGCCAAGCCAACCAAGGATGTTCATCCCGGCCTGGAAAAAACCGAAATGGAAGGCCAGACGAAACAGTTGCCTGGAATTGACCTGGCACAGGCTGACTCCGGCGGCCAGGGCTACGGCAAAAGCGTCTACAGCCAAGGCCAGGGCAATAAGCAGGATTGTGGAAAATTCCATGGAATAGGCTGCGCGGATGTGGTTATGATAGGAATGATTCGGGTCGCGCCGCCAATTGACCATCTTTCTCCCTGGCTGGCAAGAAAAAAGCCCGCGACAAAAAAAGAGCGGAATTCCCTTCAAGGTTTGGTATCATTACCTTAAATTGCCATTACTTTTCTGCCTTGGCTTGTTGAAATTGCAGCACCCAAAAAGGTTGTGACTCATGATTAAAATAATGCTGGTTGATGACCACGAAATGGTCAGAACAGGCCTGAAGTCCCTGCTTGAAACCCAACCTGATTTTCAGGTGGTGGGCGAAGCGGGCAACGGAATCGAGGCGTTGAGCAAGGTTGCCGAGATTGCCCCGGACGTGGTGGTGATGGATATCAGCATGCCGCTGATGGACGGATTGGAAACAACCAAAAAACTCGTTGAACTGCACCCGGATTGCCTGGTCCTCGCCCTGACCGTGCATGAGGACAAACAATATTTTTTCCAGATGCTCCAGGCCGGGGCCAAGGGATATCTCACCAAGGAGGCTGCCGCAGATGAACTGGTGGCGGCCATCCGTTCCGTGGCGGCCGGCAATGTCTATCTCTTGCCTGCCCTGGCCCGCTGGCTTCTCGAAGATTACAACGAACTGGCCAGCCAGGCCCAGGTTTCTTCAAACGGCACGGACCACACCGGCCTGAACGCCCTGACCATGCGGGAGCGGGAAGTGCTGGAACTGGTGGCCGAAGGCAATACCACCCCCCGGATCGGAGAAATCCTTACCTTGAGCCCAAAGACCATCTCGCGGCACCGGGAGCGGATCATGAACAAACTCAATCTGCATTCCACTGCGGAGTTGGTGAAATTCGCCATTCGAACCGGCCTGGTGAAAGCGGGCTGAACCTAGAGCGTCCCACCCTCGCCATTCCCGCCCGTTTCCTGCGGCGCATCCTCACGGCAGCAAGGTCCCCCCTTTTTCCCTTTCCCCAGACATCGATCGCAACGGTCATCGCTGCACATCTGACAGGAAAAACAGTCCCGACAGGGATGCTTTTGTGGACACCCCTGTTTTTTCTCGGGGACGTAGACCTTGCCTGTTCCATCTGGGAGATCGACAAATGGCATTCGGAGTCTCCTTGCCCTTGTCTGCCGAAAAAGCGGAGAAAGGGGCTCTCAGTTTCCCTTGTCCTTGGTCGAGGCCTGCGGTTCACCGCTCTCAATCGGCAGGTTCGGGTCTCTGGCCCATTCGTTCCACGAGGCGAAATAAACCCGCAGCCTGGTGAACCCTGCAAGCTTAAGGGCCACATAGGTATTGGCCGCCCGGGAG
>VMSS01000254.1 GCA_013791995.1 Desulfurivibrio sp.
CGCTCCTGGGCAAGGCGGTCCTGACTCACTCTATGTCCAGGCCATGAAATATGAGGCAGGGACAGATCCTATGGAGCAGGATCTTGCTCTGGCCGCAAATCTTTACCAACAGGCGGCGGAACAGGGTCAGGTTGAAGCCATGTTCCGGCTTGGCACCATGTATAGTCTGGGCAAAGGGGTCGGTAAAAACCCGGAAGAGTCTCGGAAATGGTGGGCTCTTGCCGCAGAAAAGGGCCATTCGTCAGCCAAGGCGCAACTGCTTGCAGACCAGAAGGTTGTCACGGTAGTTGCTGCGTCGCCACCTCAAGCAAAGATTGAGGAGCCCCATGTTCAGGTCCAGGCCGAACCCAAGTCGATGGAGCCGGAAGATAAAAAAATCAGGGTGGCAGTGAAGGAACCGGCGAAAATGGAACAGATTGCCAAGGTTGTTGCTCCTCCGGCAGCCAAGGATAAAAACACCCTCTATGAGGAAGGATTGCGTTTTTTCAAGGGTGAAGGGGTTGCCAGGAATTATTCACAGGCCTATAAGCTCTTTGTCGAGGCGGCCGAGATGGGTCAGGCCAAAGCACAGTATCGGCTTGGTTTCATGTTCAGTCTTGGCAGGGGTGTGAAAAAAAGTGATCAGGAAGCGGTCATTTGGTGGCAGAAGGCTGCCAAGCAGAATGATCCGGAGGCCCAGTACTATCTCGGCTACATGTACGAGATCGGTGGCGGGGTGAAGCAGGATATGGACGAGGCCAAGAAGTGGTATCAGAAAGCAGCGGCCAACGGCAGTATCAATGCCGCGCAAAGCTTGAAGATGATTCCCTGAGCAACGAGCACGGAATTATGTAAAAAAAAGGCGGGGTTTCCCCGCCTTTTTTTATGTCTTACGCCGGAAGCAATCACTTCCGGTTTCTGCATTATTCTGCATTATTCTGCAGGAGCCAGCGCTGGGAAGCGCTGGCTGATAGCAAGATTCCAGACCTTGAGTTTGTCTTGAGTTTTTTCGAAAAGCTCGGTTACATCTCCCTCGATGGTTACAGAGGTAATGGTGTCGCCTTGTTTGATGCTGTCGATTACTTCCTGGTCTTTGTCGCTGACGATTTCTCCGAAAACCGTGTGCTTGCCGTCCAGCCAGGAGCAGGGGACATGGGTGATGAAGAACTGGCTTCCATTGGTGCCCGGTCCGGCATTGGCCATGGAAAGAATGCCGGGTTTGGTGTGGCCGAGGCTTGCATCGAATTCGTCCTCAAAGTCATAGCCCGGGCCACTGGTGCCGGTGCCTTTGGGGCAGCCGCCCTGGATCATGAAATCAGGGATGACCCGGTGGAATGTGAGGCCGTTGTAAAAACCGCGCCGGGCGAGATTGGCAAAGTTCGCCACGGTGTACGGGGTTTTGTCGGCAAACAGCCTGAGGGTGATGGTGCCTTTGCTTGTTGTCATTGTGGCGGTCAAGTCGCTCATGATGATCCTCGTTCGTTATGAACTGTCCAGCAGCAACACATCTGCTTTGGCATCGGCCAGCTCATGTGCACGAGCACACTTCCCAGTCCTCTTTCACGCATCTGCGGCACTGTTGAACAGTTACAGTTGTGATGTTTCAGTTTGTTTTGTGTGTTATTGAAGCAGTTCTTTAACGATGGCATCGCCCATGGCTACGGTACCAATAGCCTTGCTTTTGTCCACGGCAATGTCCGGGGTATGCACACCCTTGTCGAGCACTGCGGCAACTGCATTTTCAATGGCGTCCGCAGCTGCACTCTGCCCCAGGCTGAACCGCAGCATCATCGCTGCAGAGAGGATCTGGGCGATGGGATTGGCGATGCCTTTGCCAGCGATATCAGGGGCAGAGCCGCCCGCAGGTTCATAAAGGCCAAAGCCTTTTTCGTTGAGGCTGGCCGAGGCAAGCAGCCCCATGGAGCCGGTAATCATGGCGCATTCGTCGGAAATGATATCGCCGAACATGTTGCCGCAGAGCATAACGTCGAATTGGTGGGGATTACGGACCAATTGCATGGTGGCGTTGTCTACGTAAATGTGGTTGAGGCTGACATCCGGGTATTCCTTTGCAATCTCAATGACCACCTCGCGCCAAAGCACCATGGTGGTGAGAACATTGGCCTTGTCCACCGAGGTGACGATTTTGCGGCGTAACCGTGCGGCGTCAAAGGCGCGGCGGGCAATGCGCTCAATCTCCCAGCGGTGGTAGATCATGGTGTCGAAAGCCTTTTCGTTGGGGCCGGAACCCTCCCTGCCCTTGGGCTGGCCGAAGTAGATGTCGCCGGTGAGTTCGCGGACGCAGAGGATGTCAAAGCCATCTCCCACGATATCAGCCCGCAGCGGGCTGGCAGCGGCCAAAGATTTAAAGATTCTGGCGGGCCGGAAGTTGCAGAACAGCTCGAAATGTTTTCTGAGCGGCAAAAGGGCCGCGCGTTCCGGTTGTTGGGCAGGGGGCAACGATTCCCACTTGGGACCGCCCACTGAACCAAAGAGAATGGCGTCGCTGGCCTCGCACAAGGCAAGAGTCGAGGCGGGCAAAGCTTCACCGTGGTGATCGATGGCGCAGCCGCCAACATCAGCGTGTTCGTAGGAAAGGCTGAAACCGAATTTCTTCTGGACCGCGTCCAAGACCTTAATTGCTTCCTGCATGACTTCCGGGCCGATGCCGTCACCGGCCAATACCGCTATTTTTTTCATCTGACGTATCCTTGTTCTGTTTCGGAACCGTTACGAAATAACCAATGTTTTTTTGGGAAATTGCTACGATTCTTTAATGCTGTTTCGGACTTTTTAAAACGAAAAATTTTACAACTCAGGCTTGATTTTAAATGGAACTCCCTAGCATGAGAAGCACGGGGCAACACAATACCTGATCATGACAAAGATGCGCAAGATCAATGTTATTGTTTCTTGGTTACCTTTTGGGGCGATCAGCGGGATGGGTAGGCGATATGGACTCGGTTGTCGATCAGTTGGGCCTCATAATTTGGCAAATTGCTCCTGGCCGGGCCATTGACAACCCGTCCCTCAAGGTCAAAGGCGCCGCCGTGCCCGCTTGAGCAGACCAGTATTCCATGCTCCGGAAGCAGAACTTCGTAGCCGGCATGGGTGCATTGAGAGGAAAAAGCAGCGATCCGGGTTTCCGAAACTCTGGTGACGATAAGGGGTTTTTCCTGTCGTGTGATTTCAATTTTCAGGCCGCTGCCAATGGTATTGAGTGCATGATAGCGGCTTTCATTCAGATCAAGAACAATTTTGCCCTGTTCAATGACAAGATCAGCAAGCCGATTCTCTCTGTCATCGTTGTTTGTACAGGCGCCGGCAAGTAAGCTGAAGGAGGAAAGCATCACCAGGAGCCTTCCGGAGTCAAAGAGAAATTTTCGGCGATTCCGTAAATCATCATAGGGGGGATTGTGCATTTTCCTTTATCTCCCAAGGGGTAGCGGCTGTTTTGCTCTTGACATTTGAGGGTTGATTGTATGCAATGTTAAGTGTTGTACCAAGCATGCTTTTCACCCGGTCTCTACCGGAATTTTTCAGGACCATCTCCGGCTCCGGGGTATTTTTGTCGTGCCGGGGGTGGTGTCAACCTTGTTAACTCAGATAATACCATGGTCGAAATGCATAAAAACAGAGAAAGTATAACCCTGTCGCTTGTTTTTCCCCTTGCTATAGCCCTTGTTATCAGTCTTGCCGCGTCCTTGTACGGAATGCGCTGGGTGCAACAGCAAAACACTAATCAGCGGGTGTTTGATGAGGCGATCCGCGGGCAGCAGTTGTTTCGCTCCCTGCTTGACACGCAAGCAAAACAGTTGCAGAAACGTATAGAAATTTTACAGATGGACTCGGAACTACAGAACGCTTTTCGGGCAAGGGATACTTTGCGGCTTCAATCGGCTGTTTCCAAGCCCGGGGCTGGTTCCAAGGTGGCAGGTGTTGCAGGCAAAGTGCAGCTTTTTTTGGTGGATATAGAGAAAAAATTTGTATTTTCAGCTCACAACACCGTGATTGCAGAAGAGGTGTTGGAACGCCAGACACTCAGGACGGCTGCTCGGACGCACATGGTGGCCCATGGCCTGGAACTCGACAAGGGTGGACGGCTGTTGCTGCATGTTGTCGTTCCTTGGGTAAAAGCAGGGGGAAATAAGAGTTATGTGGTGATGAGCCAGGATATATCCCTACTTGTTCCCAGCCTTAAAGAACTTTTGGGATGCGAGATATTCATTACCGCGAAAAAAACCGGAATTGATCAGAAACGGTGGGAAATTTCGACAGATTCATTGCACAATGTTGGAATTTGGAACGAGATGGAGGACTGTGTGGTTTTGGCACGAACATTACCCGCTGTGCCGGGGAATTTATGTGCGGAGCTTAAGGAAGGTACTTCACACGGGTATGTCCGAACCATAGATTTTAAAGAGGGGACACGGCATTTTCGGGGTGGTTTTGTCGCTCTTTTTAATCCGGCTCAGCAGAATATCGGCACTCTGGTAATGCTGCAGGATGTTACCAGCGAAGTTGTTTCCTTGTGGGCCATGGCTCTCTATCTGGGCGGAGTCGGCCTTGCCATAGCGCTCTTGGTTTTTCTCTTTTTTTACTTCTACATTTCCAGGCTGGATCGCAGACTGGCTACGGACCAGGCACACCTTCGTGAAGCCATTGCCGATAAGGATGTTGCTCTATCCCAAACCTCAACCATGCTTCAACATGACATTGCCCGGCGTGAAGAAGTGGAGCGCAAATTTACGAGGGTATGCCGTCAGAATCAGTTGATCCTCGATGCCATCGGCGAGGGAATTTTCGGCCTTGATTTAAAGGGCAATCATACCTTTGTTAATCCGCAGGCAGCAAGGATGCTGGGTTATGCGCCCGAAGAACTTGTTGGTCAGCCAAGCCATGCCCTCTGGCACCACAGCCACAGGGACGGCACACATTTTCCGGATGTCGAATGTCCCATCTATCAGACGCTGCGCGATGGGGAAGTTCATCATCTTGAAGATGATTTTTTCTGGCGCAAGGATGGCTCCGGCTTTCCGGTTGCGTATACCAGTACTCCCATACACGAAGATGGGCGATTGGCCGGGGCTGTCGTCAGTTTCAAAAATATTTCCGACAAAAAGAAGGTCATGCGTGATCTTGTCGCCAGTGAGAATCGCTATCGGGCCATTGCCAGTGCAGCTCAGGATGCCATTATTCTCATGGACGATCATGGGCGGATTGTCTATTGGAATCCTGCTGCCGAACGAATTTTTGGGTATACAGAGAAGGAGGCCCTGGGGCGGGATCTCCATGACCTGGTCATGCCGGCCCGGTTTGCTCTTGAAATGAATACAGGAATGCAGCGGTTTTGGGCGAGTGGATCAGGAGATGTCATCGGCAAGGTTTTGGAGATGACTGCACTCCGCAAGGGAGGCAGTGAATTTCCTGTGGAACTCACTGTTTCCTCCTTACGTCAGGATGAGGGATGGTGGGCTGTCGGCATTGTCCGCGATATCTCGGAAAGGGAGCAGGAGAGAGCTGAGCGGGAGAATTTGCAGGCCCAGTTGCGTCATTCCCAGAAGATGGAGGCCATCGGCACCCTGGCTGGCGGCATTGCCCACGATTTTAATAATATCCTCGCCGCCATCATGGGCTACACGGAGTTGGCCCTGCTTGAGGCCGAAGAGGGAGTTCTCCGTGATACTCTGACCGAGGTTCGCAAAGCCAGCGGCAGGGCTAAGGATCTTGTCGCCCATATCCTTGCTTTCAGCAGGCAGGGGGAGATGGCCAAGACTCCGGTCAATGTCGCGCCCATCATCAAAGAAACCCTCAAAATGCTGCGGGCATCCCTGCCGACGACCATTGAGATCAAACAGACCATGGGCCAGGATCTTGGTAAAATTCATGCCGACCCCACCCAGATTCATCAGGTGCTCATGAATTTGTGCACCAACGCGGCCCATGCCATGCGGGAAACAGGTGGCGTACTTGAGGTAGGGCTTGTCCAGATGCGCCTGGAGGACGAATCGATTCTGGGTACCTTTGCCCTTGATCCCGGCAATTATCTCAGACTCACGGTGCGCGATACCGGACAAGGCATTGAGGGGCTTATCCTTGCCAGAATATTTGACCCGTTTTTTACCACTAAAAATCGAGGCGAAGGCACTGGGCTTGGATTATCCGTAGTTCACGGCATTGTTATCAGTCATGGCGGAGCTATCGATGTGCAGAGTGTGCCGGGAGAGGGGACGAGCTTTATCCTGTATTTCCCTGTGCTGGAAAGCGTTTCGGAAACAGTTGCCGCAGCGGTGGTCGATGCTCCGCCGACCGGCAAGGAGCGGGTGTTGCTGGTTGATGACGAAGTAGCGCTCATCGAAATGGGAGAAAGGATTCTTGTCTACCTTGGCTATCAGGTGACGAGCAGAACCAGCAGTATTGAAGCGCTGGAGTTGTTTCGGGATCAACCGGATAATTTTGATTTGGTTATTACCGATTATACCATGCCAAACATGACCGGCGGCGAACTGGCCAAACACATCCTTGCCATACGACCGAAAATGCCGATCGTTCTCTGTACCGGGTTCAGTGAGGTGTTTACCGAGGAAAGAGCCTTGGCCCTTGGGATTAAGGGATACGTGATGAAGCCTATTTCCATCCATGACCTGGCTAAAATCTGTCGCATCGTGCTTGAACAGTCCGGGGAATAACCTACGATTCAGTTCAGGGTCTGACCCGCAGATTTATCATGCGGCCGCTGCCCGGGTCCTTGTAACGAATGTCTCCACTGATTCCCCCGGAAACAACGGGACGCTGCAGGCGCAGGCTTACGGTATATCTGCCTGAGTTGACATGGGTCAGTAGCCATTTCACCTCGCCTTTGCCTGCATCGTACTGGTTAAATGCGGGAGAAGCGGCATCAATCACCGTACCGGGTGGTAGATTCTGGATCACGATCAGGGTGCTGGGGGCCGGGCTGCTAACAGTAACCAGAAGTTGGATGTCCTGGCCGGCAGCGCTCAGGTATTGGCCGCCGACCAACGGTTCGCCCGCACACAAGGGTCTGGGTAGGGACACAAGCAGCAGCAAGGCCACGAACAGCAGGCTCGATGCGCTGGTATGGTTTTTCTTAGCCGTCATTTTCTATTCCTCCTGTTGGGTGATTACTGGAGAATCTCATAGCTGCGTGTTTCCGGATTCCAGCGGTAGCCTTTGGCCGACCAGATTTCTTCGATCAGTTTTTTGCCGAAAAGCAGACCTTCAATGCCTCCATATGTTTCATACACGGAAAGCAGTTCTTCATCGTCTATCCGGCCATCGCCGTTGTTGTCCGCCCAATGGAAAGGGCTTACTTGTAGAGAGTCGTTCCCGGCCACAGGAATGCTCGGGTTATCATCAGAGCGGACCGTGACGCCTCCGGTGAATTGATGAATGGTTTCCATCTTCGTCTCGGGTTTAAGCTTGGCGAGGTAGCTGTAAACGGCATGGTCGCCGGTGATCTTGCCGATCCACTTGAGAACCGGAGGATCACTTTCCTGGAAGACAAACTGCGGTTTGCCCTGGGCGGGGATGCAATCCGGCGGCAGGGATTCCTTAAGGATCAGGGAAAACGATTTGGAGGAGCTGTTTGTTACCTCGATGACTACAGGAAAAGCGATGCCGGGGGTTGCGTGCACGGGCAGGGTCCTGAAGGCCGCCACCTGGTTTTCTCCATCATTTTCGCTATACCACCAGGTAATGGCGAGTCCGGCAAGGGCGAGCAACAGAAATCCGCCCAGGAGGATGAAGACAGGCTGCTTGGCAATGAGCGACCTGAACCGATCGGATTGCACTGCGATTGATTCGGACGCAAGCGAACCTTTTAAATCGTCTGGAGGTGGCGGAGTATTTTCCTGTTCCGGTGACTTATTGGCCGAAGAAAGAGAAGGCTCTGCCGTGGGTGCTGGCGGGGTGTGGTCAAGAATATCCGAAAGTTGGATTTCCAGGGCCTCGGCCAGCTTCAGGGCATTTTCTTTTTTGATGTTGGGGTAACGGCGATTTTCCCATCGGGAAATGGTGTCTGTGGTAACACCTACCACCGTGGCCACATAAAGCTGGGTCAACCCTTTTTCTTCCCTGATCCTGCGAATCATGGCGCCATCTATGCTGACCATGGGAATGCCGCCAGCCAGGGGCTTTGTTGAATCCATACCGGGTATCCTGCGGGTTGAGTTTCTGGTATATCAAAAAAAGATGATACTAATAAATACGGTCGTTCAGGAAAAGCAACCTGTTTATTGTCTGGGGGGCGCCTAAATAAGCCATCCTAATATTTAGCAAGCAACTGCACTTTGTTCTTGATTCCTGCTTTATACCATACAGGGATTCGATTATAAGCCGGAATGGATGACAGTACTTTCGTTTTGTCTGCAAGAGGAGATAAATCTGTGGCCCAGGATAAAAAATTGCATTTTCTGCCGACTACTTATGCGGAAATGACAGCTCGAGGCTGGGAATACGTCGATGTGGTGCTGGTTACCGGGGATGCCTATGTGGATCATCCCTCGTTTGGCGTGGCCCTGATCGGCCGTCTGCTTGAAGCCAACGGCTATCGGGTGGCGATTCTTTCCCAGCCCCGTCATCATGCTCCTGATGATTTTCGGCAGTTCGGCAAGCCGCGTCTTTTTTTTGGTATTACTGCAGGCAATCTGGACTCCATCGTGGCCAATTATAGCGGCAATGCCAAGGTTCGGGACCGTGACGACTATTCACCCGGAGGCAATCCCTATTTCGGTCTTGAGGCGGAAAAAAAGATGCGACGCAGGCCGGACCGGGCTACCATTTTATACAGCAATCTCGCCAGGGCCGCATATCCTGACGCAGTGGTGGTTCTGGGGGGTATCGAAGCGTCTTTGCGCCGTTTTGTGCATTATGATTACCAGCAGCAGCGGCTTCGCGGTTCGGTGCTGACCGATGCCAAGGCTGATCTTCTCATTTATGGCATGGGCGAGCGGGCTGTACTGGAAACAGCCGGACGCCTTGCCAGGGGTGAGGATCTGGCCTCCATTCCCGGGACCTGTGAACGTTTGACGGAAAAAGAATTGGAGGCCCGCCGGATTTCCGCACCCATACTGTTGCCTTCCTGGTCGGAAATCCAGGCTGATCTTCCCCTGTTTCTTGAAGCCGAACTCACAGTCGACCGTCAAGCCAGATCATATGGCGACGAACCTCTGTTGCAGTTTCAGCAGGCAGCCTGGGTTCTCCAGCACCGTCCGGCTGCACCGCTTAATACCGCAGAGCTAGATGATCTGTACCGCCTTCCCTTTACCCGGAAAGCGCACCCGTCCAGTGGCGATGTGCCTGCCTGCCGGATGATCCGGGATTCGATCACCATTGTCCGGGGGTGCTGCGGCAACTGCTCTTTTTGCGCCATCTCCAGGCATCAGGGGCCAAAAATTATCAGCCTAAGTCGAGATTCCGTGGTTCAGGAAGTGCGAGAGCTTGCCGGGTAGAAATGTTTTTCCGGCACTATCAGCGATTTGGGTGGTCCCACGGCAAACCTATACGGGACAAGTTGCAACAGTTCGCAGCCCTGCAAGCGGCATGACTGCCTGTATCCCAAGGTGTGTAAATTTTTCAAGATCGATGAGCAGGCGATGCTCGGTCTGCTGGAAGCGGTTTCAGGTTGTTCCGGGATCAAGCATCTTTTTGTTTCTTCCGGGTTGCGGATGGAGTTGTTGATCAGAACACCCCAACTGTTGCGTAAATTGCTCCTTAACCATACTCCAGGGGCGATGAAGATCGCCCCGGAACATACGGTGGACAAGGTGCTTAAGCTCATGCACAAGCCAGGCTTGAAAGTGCTGGAAGAGTTTCTCGCCCTGTGTCGGGAGATCGGCAACAAAACCGGGAAAAAATTTCATTTCACTCCTTACCTGATTGCCTCGCATCCGGGGTGCACCCGTGGCGACATGGAAAAGATGGCAACCCAGCTTGCTGTTCAGGGAATTGAGGTCCGCCAGTTTCAGGATTTTACCCCCACGCCGGGAACGATTTCCACGGCAATGTATGTCACCGGTCTTGATTGTGAAAACCGCAAGGCTATTCCCGTGGCCAAGAGCATTGGAGAGCGGCGCAGCCAGCGGCAGGTGTTGGAGCAGCGGCCTGTTTCCAAGGCACCCGGAAGACAAGCAGCCGAAAGGAAAGGATCAGCCAAACCGAAACAAAAGACCCGACGCGGTCCGTCCTAAAAAAGATTGTGCATAGAAGCGGCAAGGAGGTGTTTTCCGATGAAACAGGTAATCACCACAGAGAAACAGCCGATCAAACTCTGGCTTGATGATATTGAAGCTGGGGCCTTTGCCCAGGCTAAAAATCTCGCCAATCTCCCGTTTGTGTTCAAGCATGTTGCGGTGATGCCCGATGCCCACCAGGGATACGGCATGCCCATCGGCGGGGTGATGGCCTCGGAAGATGTTGTAATTCCCAACGCGGTTGGCGTGGATATCGGCTGCGGTATGTGCGCCGTGCGAACCTCGCTTACCTCCATCTCGTCGGAAAAGTTGAAAATGGTGCTTGCCGAGATCGGAAGAACCGTTCCTCTTGGATTCAAGCACCATCCGCATAAACAAAAAGAACACCTCATGCCCAAGGCGGATGTTCCTCTTGATGATCTGCCCATTGTTTCAAGAGAATATCAAAGCGCCCTTACCCAGCTTGGCACCTTGGGGGGAGGGAATCATTTTATCGAGATCCAGAAGGGAAATGACGGCCATATCTGGCTTATGGTTCATTCCGGCAGCCGCAATATTGGTTTCAAGGTTGCAAATTATTATAACCGCCTGGCCATGGAAATGAACAAACGGGCGGGATCGGAGATTCCGTCAAACTGGCAACTGGCTTTTTTGGATATCAGCAGTAAGGCCGGGCAGCAGTATCTCCATGAGATGCGCTATTGTGTCGATTTCGCCTATGCCAACCGGAAAACGATGATGGAACGGATCAAGGACGCCTTATTGGCCGTGTCGCCGCCGGTATCTTTTGAACCCATGATCAATATTGCCCATAATTATGCCGCCATGGAGTTGCATTTTGGCAAAAATGTCATGGTGCACCGCAAAGGAGCTACCCGGGCACAGGCCGGAGAGATCGGCATCATTCCGGGGTCGCAGGGCACTCCCAGTTATATCGTGCGAGGCAAGGGCAACAGGGAGAGCTTTGAATCGTGCGCCCACGGAGCCGGCAGAAAGATGGGACGCAAGCAGGCACAGCGGCAGCTGAACCTGGACCAGGAAAAAAAGCGCCTTGACGACCAGGGGATTATCCATGCCATTCGGTCGGTCGGGGACCTGGAAGAGGCGGCCGGTGCCTACAAGGATATTGATGAGGTGATCGACAACCAGCTTGATCTGGTGGAGGTGTTGGTGGAGCTGCGTCCTCTGGCCGTGATCAAGGGATGAACCGTCGAAAGACTCTTGCGAATCTGCTTAGAGGAGTTGGAAAATCAGCGGCAAGGTCACAAAAGCAAGAATGATTCCGAGGCCGATCAGGGCCGCGGTCAGTTTGGGGGAAAGCCCGGCCATGATGGCCAGGGCACCTGCGGAAACCATGGGCGGCATCCCTGCCTCGAAGACGGCAACTTGGGCGGCCAGATTGCCAAGTCCCAGGAGGCGGCAGAAGAGAAGGGCAACCAGCGGGGCAACGGCCAGCTTGAGAATGAGCCCCACACCCAACGGCTTTAAAACTTCCGGGCTGAGGCGCAGAGTAAGCTGAAAACCTACCGCGACCATGACCACCGGAACAAGGGTCGCCGCCAGGACGTTGAGCAAAGCCAGCAGGGGTGCGGGAAAAGTCAGGGTGCGACAGGCCAGGGCCAGCATCAGGGCGATGAACGGTGGGAAGCTGACGATTCGGGTGACTACCGAGTTCAGGGTCGGCTTGTCCCCGCTTCCGTACAGAGCAAGCACGACGGCCCCATAGGTGGCCAGGGCCAGAAAGGAACCGAGCTGGTCATAGAGCACAGCGTAGGGAATGCCGCTTTCTCCGAAAAAAGCCTGAACCATGGGAATGCCGAGAAATGAGGTGTTGCCCAGCGGAATCAAGAGCAACAGAACGCCGACAACCTCTTTCTCCCAGCGGAAGAACTTTGCCAGAAGGAGAATCGTCATGGCGGAAAACGCGAGCATGGCCCAGGGCATGATAACCGGGACAAGAATGTCTGCGGAGAAATGCAGGGCAGGAACCTTGAGCAGGACAAGAGCAGGCAGGGAAAGATAAATGGCAAACAGGTTGAGCACCTGCGCGGTATCCTTCGGGAAATTGGGCAGACGGCGCAAGCCCATGCCCATAAGCAGAAAGGAGATGGTGAGGACAAAATTTTCCATGGCCTGGGGTTAAAACTCCTGGAAAAGTCAGGGGTGAGCCTGTTTCCATGCAAAAGATATTTTGGCGCCGTTGCCAAGATATCTTGACAATGGGCAGTGGTAACTCGATAATTTGTTAACGCATAAGGGAATTTACTCTCCCTGCATATTAACTGTTGGCAGTAGATATATATTTTGGAAATTGTTCGGTGTCAATTCCGATCTGGGTGTTGTTTTGTCACTCCATCTGAGAAGGGGGTAGTATGGATAATGTGAATCCGAACCTGATAACCTGTATTGTGCAGCGCGGCGAGGCTGATCGAGTGGTGGATGCCGCCATGCAGGCCGGCGCGGAAGGGGCAACCCTGTATTACGGACGAGGCACCGGCATCCGCGAAAAACTCGGCTTTGCCGGTATGTTTATCAAGCCGGAAAAAGAAATCATTTTGATCATAACCAAGAATGAACAGACCGATGCGGTATTTGATGCGGTGGTCAAAGCGGCAGGGCTTGAGAAAAAGGGACAGGGTTTTGCGTTTCTGCATAAACTTGATCGTGCCATCGGCTTTGTGGACAAATGAACCCCGGGATGGCAGGATTTTCGTATAAGGTGATTGCTTAGATGGGGAGATATTTCTTTATATCCGGTTGTGCGGTTGCGGCCTTGCACCTAGCCGGAGTCACCCCCGCCGGGGTGCTTGATCCGATGGTCTCCCTTCTTGGTGCCAACCGGACCGCTCTTCTTGCTGGAGGACTGCTCGGGGCCCTTGCTCTGGTTTGTGCCTCATTGCTTTTTGGCGGAATCGGTTTTTTTAATATCCTGTATGTGATGGCCAAGGGTGTTTATGAACTGGTTCAGCTTCTTCTCTGCGCCATGATCTTGGTTGCCCTTGTATTCTGGTTTGATCTCGGGATAAATTTCTGGCAGGAGGGCGGTGGACCCCTAACGATCGTCCTGTATGCCTGGCTTTATGGAGCGGCCTTCAGCCTGCGGGTTTTTGATTTCAATTATCCGGTCAGGGATGCGCTCATTTCATTGAGCGCTCTACCCTTTGTCTGCATGATGATTTTCTGGGGCAGCACCCTGATACGGTAGGGTTGGTCTTATTCTGCAGTGTAAGTAAAAAACCGCCGCCGGTCACACGACCAACGGCGGTTTCAATTACAAGCAATGCCAGGAAAAATAGGGGCTGAAATATTCCAGCCTTAATTTCTCAATCGTCAAAATCACCTTCCGGGCCTTTGTCGCCGCCAAGGCTTGCCGCTTTCCGGGTGATCTTTTCCCCGGTCCATTCTGCAGGATCCTCAATGCGCCCGACCTTGGGTCCCATGTCGTATGACCCTTTCTCCAAAATGGCTTTGATCCCGAGAGGGGCACTGTCCTGGGCGTTAAAGACATTGATCAGCAGATTGTAGATAAAATCCTCAACCCGTTTAACCATCCGTTCCCGGACTGCTTGAGGCTGGCCCATGAGTTTTGGCTCAAAGGGCAGGTTCAGGCTCTTGTAATTGCCTTTTTTCCAACCGTTTGCCTCGGCATAGGCAACCATCTTCTGCCACATGTTCTCGGTAACTCCGGCGTCCTTCACCTTGATGAAGTTGCCGTTTTCGTCAAGAATGGCGTTGCCGTAGTCGTTTACCTGTAAGCCCCAGGAAACCATCTGCAAGGCTGTGGCGACATTGGCCTTGGTTGTTGAGGTTTTGGCGGCGATCTCCCGTAGCCGCTCCGAGCTGTTGCCCGAGGTGCCGTGCTGAGCGCCGGAAACATGGTATGGAGCCAGGCCGGCATGAACCTCGGCGGTGAGTTCCACCTGGATGCCCTGACCGCTTTCTTCAATCCCGTGGGTGGTGCCGTTGTTCAGGGCAATCCAGTCGGGAAAGATATTGTGGGCGTTAAGGCCCTGGATGAGGAAAAGCGCTTCCGCCGGATTGGAGAGCCCCTGATCGCCCTTGATCTCGCCGATTTCCGTTTCCAGACCGGCCCAACCGGGCACCAACTGAGTCAGGGCCAGGTTGGTCAGAAGATTCTTGTCATCCGGCAGATGGGAGGCGTCGATGGCGATGGAGGTGATGCCCGCTTCGAAAATGGTGGGGATCTCCACCTTGGCGAAATCAAGATCCGTTTCTTTCTTAATTCCGTAATGATCGGCATGGATGGCAACCGGCACGGTGATGCCCAGTTCGTTCATCGCCTGATCCACCTGCCTGGCCATATTCCAGTAATTCACCGGGCAGTAGGCATTAGCGCCGCCCTCGGAGCGGGCGATCTCGATGATGATTGCTGCATTGGCCCGCTGCGCGGCCTGCAGGGCGCCGCGAATAATGAAATTGCTGCGGCCGTTGGCCGCGATGGTCATGGCCTTGCCCTTGGCCATCAGCGCCCGGTCGATCACTTTGCCGCTGACGATCAGGGCGTGAGAGTTTGGAAACAGCTTGACAATATTGGGCGGTCGGCCTACGGCAAGCGCCTTTTCAAAATCTGCCTGGGAGACAGACATAATGGAACCTCCTTGTTGAGCTATAGTCTGATGGGGTTTCTGGCGTTATTATAGTGGATACAAGGAATGCGTCATCAAAAAAAAATCAACCGGGAGTTTGGGGTTGAAAATCGTGTAACAGGAATTGGCCAGGGAATACACGACGGGAGAGGATAACTTGCTGATTCATCGATGATGTTCGTCTGTACTGCAAGAGAGCCATCCGGGCTCCAATAGGTGTGCTAACCACCGGGACGGCGAGGAGAAAGGTCGGTTTTTTACAACAGGATTTTCAGCCGCTCGATGGTGGCCTGGGTAATGGGCTTGGGGATAACCGTTTCAACCGAAGGTCTTCCTGAAACTTCAAGGAGTTTTCCTGGGTCGTCAAAGCTTGTGATGACGATGACCTTGGGCTCTTTTTTGAGAAAACCTTTTTGAAAGGCATCTTCAATGATGGTGAGGAAGGTCTCTCCATCCACCACAGGCATTACAAGATCAAGGAGAACGACATCAGGCTGGTATTTCAGGTAGCGGAAAATTGCCTCAGTGCCGTTTGCCGCTTCAA
>VMSS01000274.1 GCA_013791995.1 Desulfurivibrio sp.
CCCTCGGCGCTGTCCTTGAAATCATTCGTGTAGCTGAATTTCAAGAATGCCGGATCAAAGAAAAGCAGGTAAGCCGCCCACAAATCGTACCCTTTCAAGGTATTATCGTCAGAAAAACTTGTATGAAGATACCCACCCCCCGCCTGAACGCTGGGAACCATATCCAACACGAAATCCGCCTTATAATTCTGCTGCACGATATTCCGGCTAAGACTGGCCAGGGTATCATGCACAACATCTCTGCCATAGGAGAGAATACCGATCAACCGGTCTCCCAAACGGCCCTCCGCTGCCATCTCGAGAAGAAGGGTGTCGGGCTGGCCATTCGCCAGCACTTCCGCACCGCCACCACCACGCACAAGAAGCTGCTCGTTGATGTTAGCCGCATAGGAAACAAAGGCGCGGGTCCCGCGAATTTTACCATTGCTACCAGGATCCTGATAATCAAGCCGGGCAAGATTCACATCCAGGTCGTGCTGTAAATAGGGAGAATATTGCAGGCTGGCCTCTTGGCGGCTTTTTCTAATCGATTTATATCCCTCCCTGCCCTCTTCCTTGAGATAGCCATATCCCAGAGCAACTCGGGGTTGACGCTTCAACTCATTTCGCTGCCTGGCCTCATCCAACCCGGGAAAATCTTTTCCGGCTGCGGATATCTCCTCATAGAGCGCCGCCTCTCGGCCCAACTGACCGAATCGGCTGTAAATTCCGGCAAGATCAAACTGGAGGGAGGCGTCCGCAGGATATTCCCGCAGCAACATCCGGAAATAATTTGCTGCAGCCAAATACTCACGATGCATCACTGCCTGCCTGACGGTTTTTTCCAGAGCAAACTGCTTATGCCAACGATAACGGGAATACAACGGGACCGCCACCTGATTGACTGCGGTTGCCCCGGGCCCGGATTCAAGCACAGCACTGGGCTCCATCAACGCATCAACCACAGTCGGCCTGTCAACCTCGGCAACGGTCAACCGCTTCCAGAGGCCAGGCTCTTCGTCTTGGGGCACAACCACGCCCTGTACCTTTGCCTGTGCCGCAAGGCTGTCCGACACAGAGGGTTCCAAAAAGGCCTCATACACAGCCACACCCTTTTCCCACTCATGCTCCGCCCAGAGAATCCGCGCCTTGAGCAAAACCATATCCGGGCGCGCCGCGATTGGCGGAAAGCGGATTCCCAACGCCTTGGCTTCGGCAAAACGCCCCCGGCTGAAGAGCAGTTGGGCGAGTTGCACAACTGCATACTCCTGCTCAGGGAAATCACTGACAATTCCTTGCCAGGCCTCAATGGCGGCTGCGATTTCACCATTTTCCTCCCGAGCTGAGGCATTCAGAGAACGGATCGTAACGGATTCCGGGTACTGTCGACTGGAAAATTCCGCCCTTTCGCGCAGTTCCGCAGTCAGTCCTTCATTTTTCAAAGCATTCATGAGATCGATAACAAGGCCTTGATCCTGGCTGAAATCCGCCAGGACTTGTTGAAAAAGTGCGGTTTCCGCGACGCTCTTTCCCTGAGCGCGATAAAGACGAAGCAAAAGCAGATCCGCCTCGGGCTTGCCCCTCTGGCCCGACAAAGACACGGCCAGTTGCTCGGATTCAGCATACCGACCTTCGGCAAACAGCAGCCGGGCGCGGAGCAGATCAATTTCCCGACGCAGCAGCAACCGGTTTTCAACGGTTACCGGCAGCTCACCAAGCAACTGGGCCAGAATCTTGAGCGCATCCCCTGTTTCACCCTCAGCCGCCAGAAACCGTGCCTGCAACACCTTGCCGTCAACCGCCTCTTTCGCATCCTGCCGTTTACCCTTGCCATCCTGATGCGTCAATTGTTCAAGCCAGACCCTGGCATCGGCAAAACGCTTTTCCTGAACAGCCAAGTCAAACAAACGAGACAGCACCGCATCATCCTGAGGATGGTGAAGATAGGCCTGCCGCAACACTTGCTCCGCCTCATAGGGCAGACCACTCTGTCGGTATACCTCGGCCAAACCGAAAAAAGCTGCTGTGACAATCTCTCCATCGTTCTTGTATTTTACAAGCAGTCCAGCATAATATTCCTTGGCCGCACCATAGGAAGCGGTCTCCGTCAAAGCCTTGGCTATGAGCAGTTTGGTCTGAGGGGATTCATACAGCCCAGGAAATTTTTCCTGCAGCCGAACGAGGTGAATCCGGGTTTTCCTGAGCAGCCCAAGCCCGCCTGACAATTGAACGCAACGCAGCCTGAACATGCCCTTGTGATCGGACTCTTCAGCGAGCTGTTCATACAGGGAAAGCGCTTTGGCGGAACGACCAAGCCGTTCATACACCAAAGCCTGACCTGTCAAGAGATCCGGCGTCCTTATCCCGAGAGCCTCAAGACGGGAAAACATATCCAGACTTTTAGACAGATCTCCACGGCTCAAATACATGTGGGCAAGTTTATTAAGAACGACTCTGTTGCCCGGCTCCATCCTGAACAGAAATTCAAGGACTTCGAGGAGTTTTTGCCGACGCTCCAAATGAGCCCACATGGCATTGGCCTCGTCGTCATTGCCACCGGCCAGCAATGCCTTGGCCCGCTTAGCCAGAATTTTCGGATCATCGGGGGTGACGGCCAGAATCTGGTTATACAGGGCAACCGCTTCCTGAATCTCGCCGTTGGCCTCATACAGCCCGGCTCCACGCTCCAGATTCTCAAGATCCGGGGCAGACTCAAAGCCGAGGCCGCGCGCCATGGCCGTCACCTCGGTTTTGTTCCCCAGGGCGGCATGGATATCGATCACCTGCCGCAGAACCTCTTTATCTTCCGGCTTCAGGGAAATATACCGCTCAAAATAGGCAAGAGCCTCGGGAAAACGGGAAAGACCGGAATAGATCTGACCAAGGCGTTTGAGCAGCTTGGGAGAGGAAGGCTCTTTCTCAAAAAGAGGAAGAAGGTAAGGCAGGGCATCCTCCCCCTTGCCGCCCTTAAGATAATAGGCGGTTAACTGCTCTTTGGCTTCGGAACTCAACGAGGTACGCGCCAACCGCTGCCAGTACTCAACCGCCTGGCCCTCAAGTCCTGATCTGTCATACGCCTGCGCTGTCTTGAGCAGGATGGCCGGATCAACCTGATTGTCCCGGGCCAGAACGGATAAATGCACCCGGGCTTCCCCATAGGAACCCATTTCAAAATAAAGATTGGCCAACTCTTCACGCAGGGCGATACGACCAGGCTCCCGCTGGAGCAAGTTTTCCAGGATGACCGCAGCTTCAGCCTTCTTCTGTTGGGCAATAAGGGCGGAGGCCGCACCACGCAGGGCCTGAAGATTTCCCGGCTCCCGCAGGAGAGCCTTCTTGTACAATTCCACGGCCCGGGCACCATTGCCTTGACCTCTGTTTGCCTCTGCCAGGGCCAACAGATACTGAAAATTCCGGGGGGCCGCCTCAACAAGCGATTCAAGATGGGGAAGGGCCCCCTCTTCACGTTTTAACTGCAGAAGAATGGTGACCAGCTCCCAACGGGCAGCCTCGAGTCCCTCCCGCATGACTAGCAACGCCTCGTAAACAGGAACCGCCTCAACAAGCTTGCCGTGCCGCGCCAACTCCCGCCCCTGATCCCACAATGCTTTCCAGGCGACATCCTTGTCTTCCTTAATCTGGATGGTCCGCGCAGGAACAATCTGCTTTGCCTGCAATCCAGGGAGCTCAGCCGCACAGGCCGGAACAGGAAAGCATGCCCCCGAAACCAGAAATAAAACCGCCCCGAAAACGAGGCTGTAATGTCTCGCTCGCGGGGCAGCCTGGAATGGCAGGAGGGAAGATAGAAAGATACGAAATCGGATAAGCATCAGCAAAGAGTGTCCCTTTGGCAACCGTGAAAAGGACCGGTTTAAGGAGCTAACAAATAAGGGAAATGGGACTAACGCGCATAAAATTCGGCAATTTTTTCGACAACAAAACACTGCATCTCTTCCGTGAGTTCCGGAAAAATAGGCAAGGCCAAGGTTTCAAGCGCAGCCAGCTCCGATTCTGGAAACGAGACATCTTCGTAACCAAGACCAGCGACACATCCCTGCCGGTGGAGGGGAATGGGATAATATATTTCCGCGCCAACCTCCTTACTCTGAAGATGCAGAAGCAACCCGTCACGGTCCTTGGCCCTAATGACAAACTGGTTATAGATATGATAGTCGCACCCTTCCCCCACCGTCAACCCCTCTGCCTGATAAACCGCTTCGGGCAGAGAAATCGTGCCGTTTTCAAGCAGGCCGGTTTCGGCGAACAGACGACGATAGGTTGCGGCATTGCGGCGTCTTGCCCTGTGCCACTCGGGCAGATGGGAAAGCTTTATATCGAGAACCACGGCCTGGATAGGATCAATCCGGAAATTCCCGCCCACCACCCCGTGGTGATACTTTGGTGCCCCGCCATGCACCCGGATTATCCTGATGCGCTCAGCAAGTTCTGAATCGTTGCAGGTAATCAGCCCGCCATCGCCGATACCGCCAAGATTCTTGCTGGGAAAAAAGGAAAAGCAACCCGCCTCGCCCATGGCTCCGGCCCGATGCCAAACAGTTTGATCGCCGGTTTTCATGGGATACACGGCGCCAATGGCCTGGGCAGCATCTTCCACCACCGGCAGGCCGTACTGTTTTGCCAGGGCAAGAATTCCCCCCATATCCGCGCACTGTCCGTAAAGATGCACCGGGATAATCGCCTTGATCCGCTTGTCACCCCGAGCATCCTGGTCCAGAGCCTCGGCCATCCGTGCCGGATCGATATTGTACGTCACCGGATCGATATCGGCGAAAACCGGTCGTGCACCAAGCCTGAGGATGCACCCCATGGTGGCGAAAAAGGAATAGGGCGAGGTCAACACCGCATCGCCGGGACCAATCCCAAGCGCCATAAGCGCGGCAAGCAGGGCATCGGTGCCACTGGCAACGCCGATGCCATACCCCGCGCCGCAGTAATCGGCGATATTTTTTTCAAACTGTTCGACTTTGGGGCCAAGGATATATTGGGTCGAATCAATGACCTCGGTGACCGCGGCAAGGATCTCGTCACGCAGGGGGGCCATCTGGCCATGCAAATCTAAGAGAGGAACTCGCATAATGCTTTCTTTTCCAGGTAGCGCCGAGAACGGCGGAGTAAAATAGTTGAAACTATCCAGCTCGAAGCCGGAAAAGCTGGCAAACCTTAAAGAGGTAACTGTTCAGCAGTGCCATAGCTGCTAGGAAGAGGCCTACGAATTGTGCTGATGCACATAAGCAGGCCGATGACAGCTAAGCGAGCACCGTGAGACTGCGATGCAGATACGGTGCTGCTGGGCAGTTACCAATCAGGAACGCCAAGGGTTGAGAAATTCAGCAAGGAAATCCTTGATGTCCGGGACTTCCTTTTCAAAATACACCCGCATCTTCTTCAGGAGATTGGCTTCGATCTGCCGCACCCGTTCGCGGGAAATATCAAACTGGTCGGCAATGTCCTGCAGGGTGAGGGGCTCGTCGCTCAGCAGGCGGCTGGAAAGGATGGCCTTTTCTTTATCGTTTAAGGTCTCCCGCAGTTTGTCGAGAACCGTACCCATCCATTCATGCACTTCCTTTTCCGCGACCCGTTCTTCCACGGTGGGGCCGACCATGGGCAGAAAATTCTTCTGCTCCTCATCAGAGCCTTCCCGCACCGGACTTTCCAGGGAAACATCCCAGTTGTCCATGCGCTGGCTCATCTCAATAACTTCGCTTTCCTTCACATTGAGGCGCTGGGCCAGCAATTTGACCTCAGGCGCAAAGCCCTGCGATTCTAGCAGTTTTTTTTCTTTATTCAAGCTGAAAAACAATTTACGCTGGGCCTGGGTGGTGCCGATCTTGACCAACCGCCAGTTATCCATAATAAACTTCAAGATATAGGCCCGAATCCAGTAGGCGGCATAATAGGAAAATTTCACCTGCCGATAGGGATCAAACTTTTTCACCGCCTGCACCAGACCTACATTGCCCTCCTGGATAAGATCAAGAAAGTTCTGCATCCAGTATTTCTGAAAATCCATGGCCACTTTGACCACCAGCCGGAGGTTGGAGGTCACCAGCTTGTAGGCTGCTTCCGGGTCGCCTGTTTCCTGAAAGTGTTTGGCCAACTCGTCGGTCTCTTCACGGGTCATGAGCTTGTATTGGCTGATTTCCTGCAGATACCGATGGAGCCCTGCATTGCCCAGTGCCGGGAGATGATCGTCATCCGGCAGGGCAACAAGGGGATGCAGCACTTCCTGCGCATCCTCTTCGTCTTTGGTTATTTCAAGAACTTCCGGGTCATCTTTCATGTGGGTCATTATTAATAGAACCGCGTCAAAGGTCAATCTCTTTCCACAACAGCCCTCCCCTTCTCTCCCTTACCTATGCTTCACGGGAATCACTGGAGAGCGCTGAGCCCTTTTTAAATTTGCCTTTCCAAGGCTATCTTTTTATGATAGATAGCCTCTTCTGTGGAATCAGTACATTTTTTCGCATACTTGCATGTTTTTAATACAGCCTGACAAAAAACAGGACCTCCTCGGCCCACCATGGAAAACATTCGAAATTTCAGCATAATCGCTCATATTGACCACGGAAAGTCCACCCTGGCCGACCGCTTCATCCAGATGTGCGGCATGGTTACCGACCGCCAATTCCACGACCAGCTCCTCGACAGCATGGATATCGAGCGGGAACGGGGCATCACCATCAAAAGCCAGGCGATCTGCCTTCCTTACCGGGCCAAAAACGGCAAAGACTACATCCTCAATCTCGTTGACACCCCAGGCCACGTCGATTTCAGCTACGAAGTCTCCCGGGCACTTGCCTCATGCGAGGGAGCGCTGCTCCTCGTTGATGCGGCCCAGGGCATTGAAGCCCAAACTCTTGCCAATCTCTACCTGGCCATGGAACATAACCTGGAAATAATCCCGGTCATCAACAAGATCGATCTTCCTTCCGCAGACCCGGAGGGGGTTGCCCTGCAGATCGAGGAAGATCTTGGGTTGGACGCCAGCCACATCCAGCTCTGTTCGGCAAAATCAGGCCTGGGCGTCGATGCGGTACTGGAGGCAGTGGTCAATCTCCTGCCCCCACCCAAGGGTGACCCGGAAAAGCCTCTGGAGGCGTTGATCTTTGACGCCTTCTACGATCCGTTCCGAGGGACCATCATCTCCTGCCGTATCTTTGAAGGGCGGATCAAAGCCGGGGACACCATGCTCTTCATGGCCAACAATGCCGCCTACCGGGTCGAAGAGGTCGGTTTTTTTCGCCTGAGCCGCGAACCACAAAAAGAACTGAGTGCAGGCCAGGTCGGCTACATCATCGCCGGAATCAAAAACATCACCGACACCAGGCCCGGAGACACCATCACCCTGAAGGATCACCCCTGCGCCAAGCCCCTGCCTGGGTTCCAGGAGATCAAGCAGGTGGTGTTTTCCTCCATCTATCCCGTTTCCACCGACGACTACGAAATCCTGGCAACGGCCTTGGAAAAACTCACCCTCAACGACGCCTCCCTCTCCTTCCAGAAGGACGCGTCCACTGCGCTGGGCTTCGGCTTCCGCTGCGGATTTTTGGGGTTGCTTCACCTTGAGGTGGTCCAGGAGCGGTTGGAGCGGGAATTCGACCTCTCGCTGATCCTCACCGTGCCTTCGGTAAACTACAAAATCTTCCTCAAGGACGGGACCATGAAAGAGGTGGACAACCCGGCCCATTACCCGGACCCGACCACCATCGAGCGCATTGAGGAGCCTTTTATCAAGGCCACCATTCTCATTCCGGAACGCTACATGGGGGTGGTGATGACCCTGTGCATGGAGCGACGCGGCGAAAATACCCATTACCATTACCCCATTCCCGGCCGGATCGAATTCACCTGCGAACTGCCCCTCGGGGAAATCATCTACGATTTCTACGACCGGCTCAAATCCGTCACCCAGGGGTACGGCTCCTTTGATTATGATCTCCTGGATTACCGGGAAAGCGATCTGGTCAAGTTGGACATCATGGTGAACGGCGAGCGGGTGGATGCCCTCTCCCAACTGGTGCATCGCAACAATGCCAGGGCGCGCGGGCTTCATGCCTGCGAAAAACTGAAAGAAGAAATCCCGCGACAGATGTTCAAGATCGCCATCCAGGCTGCGGTGGGCGGCAACATCATCGGAAGGGAAACCATCTCCGCCCTGCGCAAGGACGTACTGGCGAAATGCTACGGCGGCGACATCAGCCGCAAGCGGAAACTCCTGGAAAAACAGAAGGCCGGAAAAAAGCGAATGAAAACCGTGGGGAACGTGGAAATCCCGCAAAGCGCCTTCCTGGCAGTGCTCAAATCAGACCAGTAAGGAAGCGCCTTTTTCTATTTCCGAAAGACAACACCGGAACAGGCGGAAAAAATCATGCGCCTCGCCGACGATCTTTCTTCATCCGTTCTTTCGTGGGCATTCCGAGGCAAGCACACACTCAACCTTCCGCTCCATAATTTCACAAACTTCCTCTTTGCTCAGGGCTGCGCTGTTCTCTTTTGAAATAAAGACAATACAGTCTTCACAGACATTGAGAGCGCTACGGTAATCATCCAGGTCCTGGGCGACCTCCCAGCACGGTCTGTTCTCACGCCCCTGTTTCCAGGCCAGACAGTTATCCTCGCTCCCGCAACTGGTAATTTGCCAACAGTGCCATTCGTCCTGTACCATCATGTTTGCGTCCTCGCATTTCTTAAAAAAAAAGAGAGAAACCGCCAGCCAGGCCGGCGGCATTGTCATCATGATCAAGGCAGGAAGAAAAACTACCCCAAAAAGGTGGCGATCGCCGCCACTAAATCATCCTTCCCCTCGCCTGTTTTCGCGGAAAACAGCACCCGCTCATGCTTGTTCAGGCCGAGAGCGGCATCGAGACTCTTGGCCTGTTTGGCCTGCTCGTTATTGGAAAGTTTATCCCGCTTGGTATAGACGATTATAAAAGGACGGCCCTTCATCCTGAGCCATTCGACCAGTTCCCGGTCCTGAGCCTTCAAAAGATGACGGAGGTCGATCAATAGCACAACACAGCGCAGCGTCGGGCTGGTGGCAAGGTAATCGGTAACCAGCACCTGCCAGTCGTCCTGAAGTTTTTTAGAAACCTTGGCATACCCATAGCCCGGCAGATCAACCAGATACAGCTTCTCATCCACCCGAAAGTAGTTGAGGCTCTGGGTCTTGCCCGGCCGGGCACTGACCTTGACCATACCCTTGCGATTCACCAACCGGTTGATCAGGCTTGACTTGCCCACATTGGAACGCCCGGCAAAGGCGATTTCCGGCAATGGCTCCTCGGGCAACTGCGCCATCTTGAAAGCACTTTTCACAAACTCGATCTTCGCGTAATTCACGGCAGAGTCGGTCACATTTTCTCCCTGGCGATACAGTCGCCACAACCTTGATTGACAGCCCTGTCCCGGATGAAACTTAGGAGCCGTTACGAAACAACTGCTCGACTCATGCCCTTCGCCGTAAACAACAGCGGAAGCGACGCTGCTTCGCTACTGCTCCTTATGCCGATCAACAACGCAGACCAGCAGTGCACAGAGTGAACGACGGCTCAAATGACCTTGTTCAAAGAATATTCGATGATGCCTTCAGCGCCGTTTTTCAAAAGTCTCGGGATAAGATCCCGCACCTCATGCTCTGAAATGACAGTTTCTACAGAAAACCATTCGGATTGATACAGGGGCGCCACTGTTGGCCCGTTCATGCTGGGGAGGATTTTGATTACCTGATCAAGCCGGGTCTTGGGCACATTCATCTTGAGACCGACGATTTTGTCGGCCCGCAGAGCTCCTTTGAGCAGCAGGGCGATATTTTCGATTTTCTCCCGCTTCCAGGGATCAGCCCAGGCAGACTTGGAGGCGATAAACTGGGTATTGGAGGTCATCAACTCGTGGATGATCCGCAACCCATGCGCCCGGATGGTACTTTCCGTCTCGGTGACCTCAACAATGGCATCTGCCAGGCCGGAAACAACCTTGGCTTCTGTGGCGCCCCAGGAGAAGGAGATATCGACGTTGATGCCCTTTTCGGCAAAGAATTTCCGAGTAAAGCCAACCAACTCAGTGGCGATTTTCTTTCCTTCCAGATCCTCAAGCCGTTGGATACTGGAATCTCCCGGCACAGCGAGGACCCACCGGGTCGGGCGCTTGCTGACCTTGGAATAGACCAGATCCGCGACCACCACGACATCGGACTCATTCTCAAGGGTCCAATCCTTGCCGGTGATGCCGGCATCCAGCACTTCCTTTTCAATATAGCAGGACATTTCCTGGGGGCGGCAGATGGAGCAAGTCAACTCAGGATCATCGACCTCCGGAAAATAATTGCGGGAGGAAAGTTTAATCCGCCAGCCCGATTTGTCAAAAAGCTCAATGGTTGCCTTTTCCAGACTGCCCTTGGGAATACCCAGTTTTAAAATGTTCATTTTTTATAAACCTTCCCGGGATCAAACACCGGCGTATCGTTAACCTCAAGCTCGCTGCCCTGCATCTTTCTAAAAAAACAACTCCGGTATCCCTTGTGGCAGGCGGCGCCGCCCAACTGTTCCACCAGAAAGACCACGGTATCAGCGTCACAGTCAACCATGATTTCTTTTACCAACTGCACATGCCCGGACGACTCGCCTTTCAACCAAAGCTTGTCGCGGGAGCGGCTCCAGTAATGGACCTTGCCTGTTTCCAACGTTTTCTGCCATGCCTCTTCATTGATATAGGCAAGCATAAGAACCTCCTTGGTCAGGTGGTCCTGGGCAATAGCCGGCAGCAAGCCGCCTCCCTTGTCAAATCGCAGCACACTCATAATTCTCCCACACCGGACACAGTACTTCTTCCACTTTCAGATCAAGGAGTACCTGTACCGCTTCGCTACTGTCAGCTTCGCGTGTCCTTCTTGATTTGAAAACGGAATTATTTGTCTTTTTCGTGCTTGTTCTCCGCTTCTTTTTTCTCTTTTCCGGTTTTTTCTCCGGCTAGAAAATAAAGCAGGCAGGCACTCCTGAATTTACAATATTCTTTTGGCCTCCGGCAGACAGCCTTATCGGAATCGACCTTTTCCTGGTATTTTTCACAGAATAATTCCAAGCCGCCACCCGAAAAAAACGCAAAATATGCCTATCTCTCTATCTTGTCAAGTAGTTGCGGCAACGATATCCACCCACACTCCGGCTCCGGAATTCACAAAAAAAAATTAAAGTAGCATATCCCCAGGAAAAAGACTATTTATTTAGGTTTCCGATGTTACACAAAACAACCTATGCTGACACAGCAATATTTCAATTTTTATCGCTTTTCCAGACATATAAAGACACACTCCATGAACACACCCGTCGTACCCTTTGCCTCCATGCAGCCAAACCTTGACCAGCCCCCTGCGGCAACGGTCAAGGACCAAACTGCTACGCTTGCCCAGGCCGAAACCGTTATCAACCAAGCCAAAGAGGCTCTGGCTACGCAAAAAAAAGAAACGCTCACTCTTTCCACCGATCCCCGCGTAACCCAGTGGGACGAGTGCAATTTCAACAAGTTCACCCACCTCTTCGCTTTTTTCGGCCTGCCGGACACCATAGCCGAGATCAGGGACCAACATCCCGCAAAAGCAAAAAAGATCCTCACGCATATTGAAAAATGCGAAAACGAGCTGGGCGCTCTGGATATCGATGTCCGCCGCAAAACCATCCAGCCCTTAAAGGCCGTCAGCCAAGCGCAGCAGATCATACAGGATTGCTCCACCTACAAGAGCA
>VMSS01000074.1 GCA_013791995.1 Desulfurivibrio sp.
AGAGAAACTCATCACGCCAGGGAGCAATTATCCTGGGAGCGCGAAATTTTTTCAGGGTACACCATGCATATGGCACGAAAAAAAACCGGAAAACCAGACCGGCAATTGCCCGTTTCCCTCGACAGTAATCAGCAGACTGTCGAACTGATTCTTGCCATTTCACGTGATGAGTACGGAGGGGTCCCTTCCTGTCTCACCGAGCTTTTTGCCGATGTGGCCGCCCTGTATGCCGGTCACTGGCCGAGCCACGAAGCCTGCGGTGTTACCTACCATAATTTTACCCACTCCCTTGATGTTTGCCTTGCCGCCGCCCGTATGCTCTCCGGCTGGAACAAGGTTGAGCAGGCTCAGGCTCTGGACGAGAAGTGTTTCCAGCTTGGCATGGCGGCGGCCCTGTTCCACGATTCCGGTTATATCAAAAACAAGGGCGACCATGATGGAGCGGGCGGCAAATTCACCCTTGTGCATGTCGAGCGGAGTATTGAGATTGCCCGGGAATATTTGGCAAGAAAACAGTGGGCACAGGAAGATATAGATGCGGTTTCCAGAATAATCTCCGTTACGGATTACTCGCTGCCGAGTAATCTTTCCGAACTTTTTCCCGAGACCAGCCTGAACATAATGGCCCGGATGGTGGCCACCGCCGATCTGGTCGCCCAGATGGCGGATACTTATTATGTACAGCGCATCGATGATCTGTTTGCCGAGTTCAAGGAAGTCTACGAGTTTGAAAACAGCGAAAGCCTGAGCAGGAAAGGAACCAGGATATACAAAAGCGTGCAGGAAATCAAGGATGGCACCATTGACTTTTATGAGAAGTTTGTCCTGCCGACCCTGACAAAGTTTGGCCGGATGGATCGCTATCTGGCTGATTTTTTTGTTGACGGCAGAAATCCCTACCAGGAAAATATCACTGCCAATCTTTCCGAGCATCTCATGGATGTCCGCTCTCAATGGCGCCGCATCGGCGACATCCTGACCGACCTCGGACTGGCTTCAAGCGAACAGATTGCCTCTGCCCTGGCCCGCCAACAGACTCTTGCCGGACCAAAACCTGATTCAGCTAAAAAATATAACGCGCCGTTGCGCGAGCAATTGCTGCCTTGGTTCACAGTCCGCCCCCACGAAGGACGCTGTCTTGGCGATATCCTTATGGAGATGCAGGCAGTCGAGCCAAAATCACTGGCCAAGGGCTTGTTGGCCCAGATGCTGCCCGATTCGCTGTATGAATCGCTTTCTCCCCGGGAATTGCACTTCCTGCTTCAGGCCGCTATTTTGTTGCAGAACATCTGCAAAGGCCCCTGGATTCTCGGGGTGATTCTGGAAATGGCCAACGAAATCCTCGACTGCGAGGCCAGCTCGATCCTGATCGCTGACCTTGAGGAAAAAATGATGCTGGTCGCCCTGCCCACCGGCCCGAAAAAAAATGCGGTCTACGGCAAAGAGATTCCCATAGATAAGGGGCTTTCCGGCTGGGTCTATCGCAACGGTCAGCCGGCGCGGGTGAGCAATGTCCATGCCGATGCCCGTTTTGACGACGGCATGGACAAAAATATTGATTTTGCAACCCGCTCCATCCTCGCAGTACCCCTGCATGTAAACGGGGAGTGTATCGGCGCGGTGGAGGCGCTGAATAAAAGCGATGACAATTTCACCGCCCACGACATGAATGTGCTGAGCATCCTTTCGAATATGCTTGCCAATGTTTTGGTTGGGGTATCATGCATACAGTCGCACAATTGAGCGTCCTTCCTTTGATCCGGAAAACGACATTATTTTGTTAAATGGGTTCCAATGAAAATCCTTATATCCGCCCTGCTTGCCTTTGGTTTTGTTCTACCTTCTCTAACCCTTGGCGCACAGGGGACCAGCATTGACGGTACGGTAAAATACGGTCCCGGTTTCAGCAAGTTCGATTACGCTTCCGACCAGGCGCAAAAAGGCGGGCAGTTGGTTCTGCACGACTTGGGGAGCTATGACAAGCTTAACCCCTACACTCTCAAGGGTAGCCCTCCGGCAGGGCTTGACGAGCTTGTCTTTGAAACCCTTGCCGTGCCGAGCCTGGATGAGCCCTTTGCCTCCTACGGCCTGATTGCCAAGGATATCGCCCTGGCCGAAGATGGGCTCTCCGTCACCTTCACCATCCATGAGGATGCCAGGTTTTCCGACGGTACGCCCATTACTCCGGAAGATGTGAAATTTTCCCTGGAAACCCTCAAAAGCGCTGCGGCAAGCCCCTCGTACCAAATCTATTTTCAGGACATCACCAAGGGTGAAATCCTTGACCAGCACCGAATACGGTTTCATTTTTCCCAGCGCAACCGCGAGTTGCACATGATCGCCAGTCAGCTTCCGGTATTTTCCAAAAAATTCTACAGCACTACCCCCTTTGACACTCCCAACATGACGCCGCCAGTCGGATCCGGTCCTTACCTGATCAAGGAGGTTATCCCCGGCAAATCCATCACCTATGTTCGCAATCCAAAATACTGGGCCAGGGATCTCAATGTGCGGCGCGGGATGTTCAACTTCGACACCATTGTCTACAAGTACTTCAAGGACCAGATCGTTGCTGTAGAAGCATTCAAGGCAGGGGAATTCGATTTCATGCCGGTCAATATTGCCAAGCAATGGGCCCGCGATCTGAAAGGACCACGCTTCAAACGCGGCGAACTTGCCAAGGAGACCCTGCCTCACAAAAATAACGCCGGAATGCAGGGTTTTGTTTTTAATCTGCGCAAACCGGTTTTTCAGGACCGACTGGTCCGTAAGGCCTTGTCCCTGGCCTTTGATTTTGAGTGGACCAATTCCGCCCTCTTTTTTGACCAGTACACCCGTTGCGACAGCTTTTTCAGTAATTCGGCAATGAGCGCCCAGGGTCTTCCGTCTGGGCTTGAACTTACTTATCTAGAACCCTTTCGGCAAAAAATCCCGCAGGAGGTGTTCACCACTCCGCCCTCCCCTTTCAGCACACTTCCCCCGGCAAGCCTGCGCAGCAATCTGGTTCAGGCAAAAAATATTCTCAAGCAGGCGGGCTGGGTCGTAAAAAACGGAGTGCTCACCAACAACGCCGGACAACCTCTGGAATTTGAAATCCTGCTGGTCGGCGCAGGTTTCGAGCGGGTGATGGAGCCATACATCAACAACCTGAAAAAACTCGGGGTGCGTGTGAACTCACGGGTTATCGACCCGGCTTTGTATATTCGCCGGATGGACAATTTTGATTTTGACATGACGGTTACCGTCTTTGGTCAGGCCCAATCACCAGGAAACGAACAGCGCAATTATTGGCACTCCGCTGCGGCCGAGCGCAAGGGCTCCCGTAATTTCATCGGTATTGCGGATCCGGCGGTGGACCATCTGGTGGATCGGATCATCTACGCTCAAACCCAGAACGAACTCACTGCCGCCTGCAAGGCCCTGGATCGGGTCCTCTGGTACGGGTATTATGTCGTGCCAAACTGGTATCTGGCCAAACACCGGGTCGCCTATCGCACCATTTTTTCCCGACCGGAAACGCTTCCTCTGTATTATTCACCCTTTCAGGTCCTGATGACCTGGTGGCATGCGCCGGAAAACCGGCAGCATAAGTAGCCATTTTTTTAAAAGCGTATTGCACGGTGGTGAGGTAAAATGTCACACTCCCCTTTTTTTTCGATACATTCTTTGCAAGGTTTGATTTTTGATTCTATGAAAAAAATAAACGTCCTTCTTGCGCTTCTTTCTTTTCTTGTTTTTCCTCCTTTCCCTTCCCAGGCTGAAAATGCTAAACAACTGGTGATTCCCGGCACAGGTGACAGTCAGGTGCTTCTTCAGAAACTCGCTGTACTCTATTCAAAAAACCGGTCAGTGAGCGTGGAGATTCCGGAAAGCATCGGCAGCGGCGGCGGCATCAGATCCGTTATTACCGGAAAAAACGAGCTTGCCAGGGTGGCCAGGCCTTTAACGGAAAAAGAAAGCGCCTATGGTCTCAAATACCGGATTTTTGCTCAGGCGCCCGTTGTTTTTGCGGTGAGTCCCGGGGTTGTCGGGACAACAAATCTTTCTTTTGAGCAGATACTCGGGATATATTCAGGCAAGATACAGCAATGGGATGAGTTGGGCGGTGGTGGCAAGATGTATGTGATGAACAGAGAAGATGGAGATTCCTCCCGCAGTGTGCTGGAAAATATCATCCCTGGATTCAAAGAAATTCCCACCCCTGTCGGAGGAATGGTGTATTCCACACCTGATGCAGTCCAGACCCTGATTGCTTCGCCAAACACCATCGGCTATCTGCCTATGCCTGTAACGGTCGGCACCGAACTGAGGATACTGCAAGTTCAGAATGTCTCTCCCACAGCCGCCAATGTTCGGGAGAAAAAATACCAGCTTGTTGTTCCTTTTGCCGTGGTGTGGAAAGATACTCTTTCACCACTGGCACAGAATTTTCTTGATTTCCTTTCAAGTCCGGCTGCCAAAAAGCTTATGCTGGAAAATGGAACCATTCCTGTTGATTGAGATTATTTGACCAATGCGCATATCCATATTCAAGAAAATCTTCATCAGCCAGCTTGCCTTGGTTATCATCGCCTCCGGCGTTATTTCCCTGGCCAGTTATTTTTTCATGGTCCGGCTCTACAACGATTCCCAAAACGATACGCTTCGGGTTATTTCCTCGTCAACAGCCATGACGGTTGCAAACAAAATTGCCCAGCATAGGACCACCCTCAAGGAAATCGCCGAAGCCAGGGAAGTTGCCCTGTATGCCCAGAAATATCAGGAGCTTCTTCTGGGTAAACACCTGTCCCGCTATCAGGAGCAGTTTCCTGTTCTCAGTTTTGTGGATAAGGAAGGAAACCAGGAGTTCCGCCTGGTCAATGGCCACGCCGCTGAAACGCACAAGAACCTTTCAACCCAGGAAGTGTTTCGTGCCTCCCTGGCCGCCCCAAATCAGGCAATTCTCGGCGAGGTTGTCCTGGATCCTGTTCTGCAAGGCCATGCACTTCAGTTTGCCTACGCCAGAATAGACTATTTTGGTGACCAGTTTCTCGGCCTGATCCTTGGGCAAACACCATTGACCCGGATTATTGCCCCTGCCGACAAAGGTGTTTTTCAAAAAAACGGTTATTCCCGGGTTGTAACCCAGGACGGCAAGATTCTGGGCGATCCCGTACCTGAAAATATCATGAAGCAGTTGACCATCAACAAACAGCCGCCTGGTCAGTTTTTGGCCAATCAGGCAGCGGATGGAAAGATTTATCACGCCATGATTAATGGCGATGAGTGCTACTTTTCCGTGGACATGATTCCAGGCACCCCCTGGCTGGCGATGTCGGTTCTTCCTGCCCCGCAATACACCGCAACCCCTAGATTGTTTCGTAACTTTTCCACTCTTCTTTTTCTGGGTCTTTTGCTCCTGGCTGGCCTTTTCACCTTTTTTCTCGCCCAGTCCATTACTTCTCCAATAAAAGAACTGGCCAAGGCAAGTGGTGCCATGGCCCAAGGCGATTTTGAGCAGCGGATTGCCATCGGCAATGACGAAATTGGTGATCTGTCCCTGTCTTTCAATGCAATGGCGGAAAAACTCGGTGCAGCCAGTAATCGCGAGAAACAGGTTCTGGCTGCCGAAGCATCCGCCAGGCTGAATGCCGAACTTGCCGACCAGCACAAGAGTGAGTTCCTCTCCAAGGTCAGCCACGAACTCCGCACTCCGATGAATGCCATCCTCGGCATGGCTGAACTGCTTGATGATGAGGCTCTGTCCAAGGAATCGCAGTCTCAGATAGCGACCATCAAGGAAGCAGGGATGAGCCTGCTTCATCTCATCGATGGCATTCTCGATTTTTCACGTCTTGAAAACGGCACCATGAGCCTTACTCCAATCCCGTTTGATTTGTACGCCATTTTTGGTAGACTAAAGAAAAAATACGAACCCATTGCCAAGGCAAAAGGACTGACCCTTTTTTATGATGAGACGGTGGCAGTACCCACCACGGTTTTCGGGGACGAAAAGCGAATTTTTCAGATTCTGGAAAACCTGCTGGACAACGCCATCAAGTTTACGGAACACGGCGAAATTTCCATGCGGGTTCGTCCTCTTGGCCTCAAGGCCGTAAATGACAAGCATATCATCAACCTCCGCTTTGAAGTTGCCGATACGGGTTGCGGTATCCCTTTGGAACAGCAATCGGCAATGTTTGAGTCTTTCAAGCAGTTCGAGTCCTATGCCACCAGAAAGACAGGCGGCCTCGGAATTGGTCTGGCCTTGTCCCAACAGCTCATCGAACTCATGCATGGCAAAATCGGCATGAAAAGCGAACCGGGCAAGGGAAGCACCTTTTTTGTGGATTTGGACCTGCCTGTGGTCACGGAAGAGGCGGACCCTGCTCTTTTGGATGCAAATGCTTCGGCAAGTGCGAACAGGACCACCGATCAAGACAGCATGAGGAAAGTTATGAATATACTTGTCGCGGAAGATAATCCGGTAAATCAGAAACTGTTGCGCCTCATGCTCGAAATGCATGGCCATAATGTGCGGGTCACCGCCGATGGCAAGGAGGCCGTGGCGGTTTACCAGAGTGAAGAGGTTGATCTCATCCTGATGGATGTGCAGATGCCTGGAATGAACGGTTTTGATGCAACGATCACCATCAGGGAGCTTGAGAAAGACACCGGCAAGCATGTGCCGATCATTGCCGTCACCGCCCATGTCATGCCGGGCTACAAGGAAGAATGCCTCAACGTGGGCATGGACAATTATCTGGCCAAGCCCTTCCGCATGCAGGAACTTTTCGCGACAATCGAAGAAACCCTTGCCCATTTGAATACACCGGGGTGAGATGGCGGCCTATATTGTAAGACGCCTTTTGCTCATGATCCCCACCATCTTCGGGATTATGCTGGTCACCTTTGCCGTCACCCAGTTTGTCCCGGGTGGACCGGTTGAGCGGATGCTCGCCCAATTGCAGGGGCAGGACCGAGCCGGCGGTGAGGTCCGCGCCAGCCGCAGCGTGGATTTGTACCAGGGCAACAAAGGGCTTGACGCGGAACGGGTCGCTCAACTCACCAAGCTCTACGGTTTTGACAAGCCGCCGGTTGAGCGCTTCCTGACCATGATGAAGAACTATCTGGTCTTTGACTTCGGCGAGAGCTATTACCACCACAACAGCGTGGTCGCCCTGGTCGTTTCCAAGCTGCCCGTTTCCATGTCCCTTGGGCTCTGGTCGTTTCTCATCGTCTACGGGGTCTGCATCCCACTCGGTATTGCCAAAGCCATGCGGGAAGGTTCCCGCTTTGATGTCATCACCAGCACCGCCATCCTCATAGGGTACGCAATCCCCGGCTTTGTCCTGGCCATCGCCCTGATCGTTCTTTTCGGCGGCGGGAGCTTTTTCAGTATCTTCCCCCTGCGTGGACTTGTTTCGGACAACTGGGCTGAGATGGGCCTGGCTGCCAAGGTTGCGGATTATCTGTGGCATATGGTTCTGCCCGTGCTTTCCAGCGCAGTGGGCAGCCTGGCTGTCATGACTCTGCTGACCAAGAACAGTTTTCTTGAAGAGATCCGTAAACAGTATGTCCTCACTGCCAGGGCCAAGGGGTTGAGCGAAAAGCAGGTGTTGTACCGGCATGTTTTTCGCAACGCCATCATTCCCATCATCACCGGTTTTCCCGGCTCCTTCATCACTGCTTTTTTCACCGGCAGCCTGCTCATTGAAACCATATTCTCCCTGGACGGCATGGGCTTACTTGCCTACGAATCCATTCTCAACCGCGATTATCCGGTGGTGCTGGGCACGCTCTATTTTTTCACCATCATCGGTCTGATCTCCCGGTTGTTGTCGGACTTAAGTTATGTGGTGGTGGACCCGCGCATCAGCTTTGAAAGTGTGGAGTCCAAGTGAACGATATGTCCATGAAACACAAGCCCCAAAAACTTTCTTCGAGGCGCTGGCGGCGTTTTAAGGGTAACAAGCGTGGTTATTACAGTCTGATCATCTTTTCAATCTGCTTTGTACTCTGCCTTGGTGCGGAAATCCTCAGCAACGACAAACCCCTGCTGGTCTCTTATCAGGGAAGCCTTTACTTCCCCCTGCTGAAGATGTACCCGGAAACCACCTTTGGCGGGGTGTTCGAGACGGAAACCGATTACCAGGACCCTTTTGTCCGGCATCGTCTCACCACCGAAGGCAACCGTGCTATCTTTCCGCTCAATCCTCACAGTTACGATTCGATCAATCTGCAGATCCGGCAGCCTGTCCCCTCTCCGCCCGATGCAGACAACTTTCTTGGGACCGATGACCGCGGCCGCGATGTCCTGGCCCGGTTGCTTTACGGCTTTCGCCTCTCGGTGATCTTCGCCTTTATACTCACCTTTATCGGCACGGTCATCGGCATCATTACCGGCGCCCTGCAGGGGTATCTCGGCGGCCGTACCGATCTCTTTATGCAGCGCTTCATCGAGATTTGGAGCGCCATGCCCGAACTGTACCTGCTGATCATCTTTGCCTCTATCTTTAAGCCAAGTGTATTGCTGCTCCTGATCCTGCTCTCTATCTTCGGCTGGATGGGGTTGGCCGATTACGTGCGGGCCGAGTTTCTCAAAGGCCGCAACCTCGACTATGTGAAAGCTGCCAAGGCGCTGGGTGTGGGCAATATCACCATCATGTTCCGCCATCTCCTCCCCAATGGGATGACCCCGGTGATCACCTTCCTGCCCTTCCGAGTGAGTGGCTCAATCCTGGCTCTCACCAGCCTTGATTTTCTTGGGTTGGGCGTACCGCCCCCCACCCCGAGCCTCGGCGAGTTGCTGGCCCAAGGCAAGAACAACATCGAGGCGTGGTGGCTGTCCCTGACCACCTTCGGGGTGCTGGTCGGCACTCTGATCCTGCTGATCTTTATCGGGGAAGCGTTGCGGGAAACATTCGATCCGAGGAAGGTGTGATGGTGTCGCAAAAGGCTTGCGAAACTGTTACTGGAAATCCCCTCTCCCTGAGGGAGAGGGAGTTAATGCCCATGATTTCTGCAGATGAAGCGATTTGTAAACAAACACCGTCGCCGTTAACATCGTTCGCCCCGAGCTTGCCGAAGGGCTCACCGCGAGCGGAAGAAAACTCATTGAGATAAAGATAGCTACCGTCGCCGTTAATACTGCTCGCCCTGAGTCTGTCGAAGGGTGCTGTAGAAGGTGTACCATGCCAGGAATACCCCATGCTGCTTGAGCTGAAAAATCTTTCCGCCGGTTTTTATTCGGACCGCGGCTTTGCCCCGGTGCTGGACAAGGTCTCCTTTGCCATTGCGGCGGGGGAAACTGCGGCCCTGGTGGGCGAATCCGGATCCGGCAAATCGGTGACCGCCCTTTCCATTTTAGGGTTGCTGGAGAAAGACACAGCCAGGATCGAGGGGCAGATTCTTTTTAATGGGGAAGATCTGGTTGTCTGCCCGGAAAAACGGCTGCGCCAAATTCGCGGCAACCGGATCGCCATGATCTTTCAGGAGCCCATGACCTCGCTCAACCCGGTCTACTCCATCGGGGCCCAGCTGGTGGAGCCGTTGATGCTGCATCAGGGGCTTGGGAAAAAAGAGGCGGCGGAAAAAGCGGAGAATCTCCTGGAGCGTTGCGGAATTACTGACGCGGCCCAGCGGCTGAACAGCTTTCCGCACCAACTCTCCGGCGGTCAGCGCCAGCGGGTGATAATCGCCATGGCCCTGGCCTGCAGGCCGGATCTTTTGATCGCCGATGAACCCACCACTGCGCTGGATGTCACGATCCAGGCGCAGATTCTTGCCCTGATCAAAGAGATCCAGCAGGAAATGGGCATGGCCCTGCTGCTCATCACCCACGATCTCAACATGGTGGAAAAGATCGCCCAGCAGGTTCATATCATGCATGAGGGCAGGATCGTGGAAAGCGGCCCCACCGCGGAAGTGTTCCGGAAGCCGCAGGACCCTTACACTATTCATCTTCTGAACAGCGTGCCCCACGAGGCCCCTATTCCCAAGAACAACCCGCCCCCGCTCCTCACCGCCACCAACCTCTCCTGCCATTTCCCGATCAAGGCCGGGTTCTTGCGGCGCACGGTAAATACCATCAAAGCAGTGGACGAGGTGAGCCTCACCATCCGTCGGGGCACCACCTTTGGGGTGGTGGGCGAATCGGGCTCGGGAAAAAGCACCCTGGGCATGTGTTTGCTCAAGCTGGTCAACAGTCGGGGAACCCTGCTCTATGAAGGGCGCGATCTTCTGACCCTGTCCAATCGTCAGTGGCGGCCCCTGCGCCGGGATCTTCAGGTGGTGTTTCAGGACCCCTTCTCTTCCCTTTCCCCCCGGCTCAATGTGGGCCAGATCGTTGGCGAAGGCTTAAGCGTGCATGGTCTAGGGAACCGGGAGGAGCGAAAACAACGGGTCGCCGAGGCGCTGGTCGAGGTCGGCCTTGAGCCGGAGATGATCGAACGTTATCCCCACGAGTTTTCCGGCGGCCAGCGCCAGCGCATCGCCATCGCCAGGGCCGTGGTGCTCAAGCCCCGCTTCCTGGTGCTGGACGAGCCCACCAGCGCCCTGGACATGACCATCCAGGCCCAGATCATCGAGCTGCTCAAAAACCTGCAGGCCAAGCACGGGATCACCTACTTCTTCATCTCCCACGATCTGCGGGTGATCAAGGCCATGGCCGACGAAGTGGCGGTAATGCAGAATGGTCGCATTGTCGAGTCGGGCCCTGCGGCGCAACTCTTTGCCAACCCTTCCCACCCCTATACCAAAAAGCTTTTTTCCGCGGCTTTTGACTTGGCTCCGGCCTGACCGGCAAGCTGCATTTTTTCCCCGAAAACAACAGCTTGAAAAGCAATAAACTTCTTGTGTTTGCTCCATGTTGTCAGGTAGACAGATAACACTCCGACTATTTTTAGCCGGAATTATGTAGCTAGTTATATAACACACCAATATGGGGTGGATATGTAGCTATTCAAGAGGAAAAACGCTCAGAAATTGCCTGTGCTCAGATCGATTAAAGGGCCGGAAATCGAGCAGCCAAAACAACTCAAGCTAGCTCGATAATAAATATGTTAGGCAAATAAACAATGCCAGATATAATTGACAAAATTCGGTTACGAAAATTTACTGAACTAAATTGGTGTGAACCAGAGTCAGTACTCAAGAAATTACGATATATTGAAAAGACTGTATTATCCGAAGTTAAAGATGAAAGTATACGCAAATTACGCACTAACAGATTGAAGGGATGGCGGGAAGCAAGAGATGCAGCGATATTTGCTTACGGTTTAGGAATACATGTACTTAAATTGCCTGTTTTTGTTGCTAAATCGGAAGAGTGTGATTACGACTTTGTTGTAAAATGGGAAAAAGAAGGTGCAGAGTTATTTTGTCCAGTGCAGTTGAAAGAACTGCCACCAGAAAACTTAAATAGAGAGTTAACTATCGATGATATTTATAAAAAATTAGAAAAATACTCGGGTGAAAAGGATCTCGCAGTAGCAGTGAAAATAAATAGAAATATGAAATTCGACTTCAAAGCATGGACAAGTGATAAAAAATTAGCGATCAGCGAGTTGTGGTATTTTGGAAATATATCACGTGATGGATCAGTATGGTGTCTTTATGGTGATGTGTTGAATGAGCCACAATATTATGAGTTCAGGTACCCGGAAGCAGAAACTGAGGTTGCCTAACAAAGCAATTAACCGGCGATTTTTAGATCTCAGAGGAGCTACCGTTGCCTATCACTTGGACTCATTCTCTCGATGGCATTGATTGGAAGGAACTCGAGGCGCTCTATCGCGCGGCTCCCCTCGGAAACAAGAACGCCACTGATCTCAAGACCGTCTTCACGAACAGCCGCTTCTACTGCTTCGCGCTAGAACAAGATCGCCTTGTCGGTGCCGGAAGAGCACTCGCCGACGGCGCAGACTGTTCGTACATTTGCGATGTGGCGGTACTACCAAACCATCAAGGTACTGGCATCGGCAAGGAGATCGTCGCCAAACTTGTAGCACTGTCTGAGGGTCACAAGAAGATCATTCTGTACTCGGTTCCAGGCAAAGAACCCTTCTACCGCAGGTTCGGATTCCGGCGCATGCTCACCGCAATGGCTATCTTCGAAAATCAAGCCCAAGCCCTTGAGCGTGGCTACGTCGATGAAATCTAACCCTTCCTTCAAGCGGACCCGTCTTCGGCGGTCCGCTTGAGTCAAAGGTTATGCAATAAAACGGCGCGAGTAAGATAGAAAAGATAACAAAATTATATTCAAATCACGATGCTACTAATATCTAACATCTTACATTGGAAAGACAAGATTGAACGCACTCATAAACTATCAAAAGAATCAAATTGCAGCGAATCGTAAAGAGTACGGCATTTACTATGATCAACTAAAAAAACCATCGTATTACCGTTTGATTGAGGCCGATGAAGAGCGTTCTCGTCTTATCTCCGAAATCGAAGGCAAAGCCGGTTACCTTTGTAATGGAACCAAACCATTTGCCCACGCTGTTTCTCCGGGGTGCAGGATTTGTGGAGAAGGTCATTGGTCGTGCCTTTTCGTGAATAACCGCTGCAACTGCAGCTGTTTTTATTGCCCGACGTCCCAGGTAGATACATCAATTCCTGAGACCCAAGGCATTACTTTCGACAAGCCTGAAAATTATATCGAATACATTAAAAAATTCGGATTTAAAGGCATTGGGTTGAGTGGCGGAGAGCCGTTGCTTACTTTCGGCACTACCCTTGATTTTCTGTCTAAAATAAAAAAAGAATTGGGTGATTCGGTTTATGTTTGGATGTACACCAACGGAACACTTTTAGATGAAGAAAAAGCAATAAAATTAGCTGAAGCAGGCTTGGATGAAATCCGCTTCGACCTAGCTGCCACAGAGTATAACACCAAAAACTTGAAACTTGCCTTGGGGAAAATTCCAAACGTAACCGTTGAAATACCTGCAATTCCAGAAGACATCGCACAGTTAAAAAACATGGTTATCGAACTCGACAGCCTTGGCGTAAACTATCTCAATCTCCACCAAATGAGGCTTACGCCCTATAATTTAAAAAATCTCTTCAATCGGAATTATACTTTTTTACATGGCCAGAAAATCACGGTTCTGGAATCGGAACTAACGGCACTGGAAATTATCAACTTTGTTTTCCAACAAGGGCTGAAATTAGCAGTGAATTATTGTTCCTTTCATTACAAAAGCCATTACCAAAAATCCGCCTTTCGCAAAAAAGCGGCGGCTTTTGTTTTCAATGAGCAAGAAGAAATTAATCAAAATGGTTTTATTCGCAACCTTAGTCTACAAGGAGTTTCCATGCCGCTTAAAGCCTTGGGAAGCCAGCTGATCAAGTTGTCTCCTGAGGGAAATGGCTGGCGGATTTCACAAGATCAGGGGCAGATATCTCTTACAAAAAACTCGCTCATTCAGATGCAACTTGGTCAGGAACCTGTTTTTGTAGATTACAAGGCAGCAATAATCAATGAAATGCCATTAGACGAGGGGACCAAAATTATAATTTCCGGGTCGAAACACATTTTTGTAGTGAAAGATACCGGCAGTGCCTCGATCGAAATCAACTCAAAAAACCGGGGAAGTTTTTGTGAAATTATGGAAGGTCGCCCATCAGATAATGTGATGGATTCAGAAGAACTTTTTAATGTTTCGAAAAAAGAACTTCAAGCCACAGGATTTGCAGAATACTTTTAGTGAGTTATGTCATTAAGTAGTGGAGAAATAGGGCCGGAGCCAGATTATCACGTTTTTTCATTTTGCTACACAGAGTACAACGAGTAAATATCGGGTACCGTCTTCTTCATCTCCCACGATTTACGGGTGATCAAGTTCATGGCTGACGAAGTGGCGGTGATGCAGAATGGACTCATTGTCGAATCCGGTCCGGCGGCACAACTCTTTGCCAACCCCTCCCACCCTTATACCAAGAAGCTTTTTTTCGCAGCCTTTGACTTGGCGACGGCCTGACAAAAATGATATTTTTCCCACAATTATCGGCCTGTTTCAGGTAGAATAATTCCAGCGAAACAATAACTACGCTGAATGTACTCTTTCTTTTGCATCAATTCGTTGTAAACCCTTGGAACAAGGAGCCACGCCATGTCCAAAGGAGCCGAAAACACCACTTTCCCTTCCCTCCAGCGCCTCGCCCTGATTGCGGTGACGATTGTGGCCAACACCGCCCTCCCCGCATCCATAGCCCAGGGGGCCTCATTTGAGATTGTGGATGGCGAGACGGTCACTGCCCCGCAAACCCTCAATGACAACGAAACCGGCACCATCAACCCCGGAGGTCAGCTCAACATTGCTACCACGGCTGTCACTGCATCCGGGATTAACAATACCGTAGATAATGGCGGCATCATTTCCACGACCGACAACAATGCTCACGGTATTGATTCTACCGGTGACAACGCCACAATCTCCAACAGCGGCACCATCAACACAGAAGGCTTGTTCGCTTACGGTATTCATTCTAACGGCACCGCCGCCACCATCTTCAACAGCGGCACCATCAGCACTACAGGTGCGGCCGCCTACGGTATTGTTTCTGACCGCACTGCCACCATCTCCAACTCCGGCACCATTTCCCTAACAGGCGCCCAAACCCGGGGCATTGAGTCACAAGGATTCTATGACAGCATCAGCAACAGCGGTACTATTTCCATAACAGGGTCAAGGAATCTCGGTATCCATTCTGTCAACTCTCATGGTGCCACCATCTCCAACAGCGGCACCATTTCCACGACTGGTGCTGATGGCAGCGGATTTAGTGTCGGTATTGCTCTTGAAAGTTCTAGTACCTCCACCATTTCCAACACCGGCAGTATTTCCGCTACCGGGTATAAGTCAAGAGGCATTGATCTGTATAATTCCGGTACTGCCATTGTCAGTAACAGCGGCAATATTTCCGCAGCAGGTCTTGATTCAAGCGGTATTGAAGTAAGAGATTTTAGTCCCGGTTCCACCATCATTAACAGTGGTGCTATTTTTGCGTCAGGCGACAATACGCACGGCATTTACATTACGGCTGTCACCTCCCCCGACACCACCATCACCAACAGCGGGCTGATTTCTGCGACCGGGACAAACAGCTACGCGATCGAGGGCAACACCAACACCACCTTAAACCTGCTTCCCGGTTCCCGGATCATCGGCCGCATCGACCTGGGTGATAACGGCGGCGACCTTGATACCGCCAACATCCACGGTATCTTCGGTTCATCGGTATTGACCTTCGAAAACACCGAGGTCATCAACCTCTATACCGATAACGCGGTGAAGATCGGCAACACCGTGGTGGTGGTCGAGCCCACAGGCGAATCGGCCCGCGCTGCCACGCTGAATACCTTGACCTCCGGCGTGCACCAGGTGATCGGCCAGCGGATGCAGCGCACTCCGGCCAAGGAGCCCATCCAACTTGCCGCGTTGAGTCTCAGCCCCGGCATGCTGCATCAGGAACAACAGCCGGTGGCCTGGGGCCAGGTGTTCGGTAGCCAGGGCGATCGGTCACAGGAGGGCCAGATGCTGGCCTACGACTACGACCTTGGCGGCGTGGTGATCGGCTATGAGCAGGATTTCGGCAAGAGCCGCGTAGGAATGCTGGTTGGCGCTGCCACTGGCTCTACTGAAACAACGATGACTGACACCGATACCGACAGTGTTTTTCTTGGCGTTTACGGTCATGTCTTTCTTGGCCCGGTCAATTTGACCGCTACCCTGATCGGCGGCAACGAGGCCCATGATACTAGCCGCCTGGTGCTGGACAACCTGAATGGCTATGAAACCGCAACAAGCGATACCGACAGCTACTTCATCAGCCCCTCCCTCACCCTGGGCAGCAGCTATGTTCTCACCCAGGAGATAGAACTGCGGCCTTCGGCCACGGTGACATACAGCGCAGGGAGCTATGACGGCTATGACGAGACCGGCACCACCAACGCCAACCTGCAGGTGGACTCCCGCACCGTGCAGGCGCTCTCGACCCGGCTGCAACTGGAGGTGGCGCAAAGGGTGGCTGCAGGCGAAGTCAGCCTGCGTGCAGGCATCCAGACACGACACACCGATAGCGGCACCATCGAGATGCACCTTGGTGGCAGTGATTTTCGGTTCAATGCGGCGGGCGACGAGGATGTGGCGGGAGGATTTCTCGGGTGCGGCGCTCATTTGCTGTTGAGCGACAGGCTGAGCCTGGTGGTCGACGCGGAATTTAGCCGGATGAGCGGTGATGAAAAACAAGTGGCTGGCCAGCTTACCCTGCAGTACCAGTTCTGATCATGAAGTTTTCTTGCGAGCATAGGATATAACAGCCCATCTTGCATAAGAGATGTCCCAAACTCTCAGCCTTGCATCCAAAAAAAATTATCGGCGACCTTTGACTTGGCATTGGCCTGAAATAAGGATTGAGAGAACAGTTAATACGGTGCAAGTCTCTCTTGATATTTTTCTCGGTAGCACTCCCCCACCCCCCCCAAAAAACGATTTCATTACTTTCACCGTAAATGGCCTCATACCAGGCTCAGGTATTTTCACAGTAATCCATTTATTGCACTTGGTACTTGAACCTGCGCATAGTAAAGTCATAAAAATACTTCGTTACTTCCACTCTTTGCGAGAAACCAGTCATGAAATTTATGTTTTCACAGCTTACTTACTTTGTTGGCAACAAAACGACCAAAAGGAATATTTTTCTCCTGTCTAAATTTTTTTTGATTCTGGCTTTAATTATCACCTCATACAGTATCCTTTTTCATATTTTAATGCTTTTAGAGGGAAAAGAGTATAGCTGGATAACGGGTTTTTATTGGACGCTCACCGTTATGTCCACTCTTGGCTTTGGCGACATAACGTTTACTACGGATATAGGGCTGATTTTTTCTATAGTTGTTCTTTTGACAGGCATCGTTTACCTGCTCGTCATGCTTCCATTTACATTTATCAGGTATTTTTATGCCCCCTGGCTGGAAGCACAGTCAAAAGCAAGAACTCCGAGAGAGTTGCCGGAGGATACAAAAAATCATATTATTTTGACAAGTCTTGATCCCATCACCAAAAGTCTTATAAAAAAACTTATCGCAAACAATTACGAATACGTCATCCTGGTTGATGAATTGCAAAAGGCTGTTGAATTTTATGACTTAGGGTATAAGGCAGTGTTTGGCGATTATGGCGACCCGGAAACATATAACCGTCTTCGTGTGCAAAATGCCGCCCTGGTTGTTGCCACGAATGACGACATGATCAACACCAGCATTTCTTTTGCCGTTAGAGATGTTTGTAAAGACGTGCCTATCGTCACCAATGCAAACGAAGATCATTCCCTCCATATTCTTCAGTCTGCAGGCAGCACCCACACTTTTCAATTTACAAAAATGCTTGGCAGATCTCTGGGGAGAAGAACTCTTGGGGTCAACATGGGCGCGAATGTCCTGTGGCAGCATGAACAGCTTCTCGTTGCAGAGGCCCCGGCTATGCGGACAGCCTTAGAAGGAAAAACTCTCGCTGAAACACGGATTCGTGAAAAAACGGGTGTCACCGTTGTCGGTGTTTGGGAAAGAGGTCATTTTGAAAGCGCGCATCCAAAGACAATGATCACCTCAACCACTGTGCTTGTGTTAGCAGGTTCCGCTGAAAAGCTTGAAATATTTGATACGCATTTTTCGGTAATTTGCGAGAATTTCTCTAACGATTCCCAAGCGTTGATTCTCGGTGGCGGTCGAGTAGGAAATGCTGCTGCCGAGGCCCTTTTCGAACAGAAA
>VMSS01000124.1 GCA_013791995.1 Desulfurivibrio sp.
GGACTGGCTGGGGTGCCCTTTTCTTGTTTCTTCTTTTGGGCACGCAAAAGAAGAAAGTGATTCCAGTAGAGGGACTGTCACCACTTTCTGCCAACGTCTCATCAATCCAATATTTCCTCACAAGGCAACATCCAACCCATACTCACTTCTTGCTCCATTCCCCAATTTCAACTATGTTGCCGAAGCAAGAATACACCATCGCCGAGAAGCCGAAAATAGCGATGATTTTTTATTACTCCTCGCATACAGGTAAAAAGATGAAACTATTTGTCACGCCCAAAGGCGACCGCTGGCTCTGTTCCGAATGTGAAAAAGACTTCGCAGAAACCATCACCGAGCAGAGTTGGCGCGTTGCCTTTACAAAAATCGACCCCATGCTCCGCTGTTCCGAATGCAAGCACGGCGACATCGAAATTTTTGATTGATCCGCAGTCATTGAAAAAATTCAAGAAAATATACCTCGAGATCACCAACCGCTGCAATCTTTCCTGTAGCTTCTGCCACCAGAGCGGGCGAGCCAAATCCTTCATGCAACCGGAGGATTTTCGCGCCATCCTCGGCAAAATCGAAGGGCACACCGACCATCTTGCCCTGCATGTGCTGGGCGAACCGTTACTGCACCCGGATCTTGAGGAGATTCTCGCCCTTTGTCGGGAGCGCGGCTTCAAAGTCAATCTGACCACCAACGGCACCCTGCTGCCACAACGCCAGGATCTTTTGCTCTCAAGCCCTGCCCTGCGTCAGATTAACATCTCCCTGCACAGCTTCAGCAACCGGGAAACCCATGCTCCCCTTGCCGATTATCTCCAGGGGATCTTCGGATTCATCCGGGAGGCAACCGCCACCGACCTTTTAATCAGCCTGCGCCTCTGGAATCTGTTGCCGACCGACATCAATGTCCCCGGCCCCAATGACACCATCCTGAGCGCCCTTGAAGCCTTTTTTTTCCTGCCGGAACCGCTTGCCGACACACTCACCCCCGGCCACGGGATCACCCTGGCCCCCAGGGTTTTCCTGAGCCAGAATGCTCGCTTTACCTGGCCCCATGGTTCTGCGCCCGATCTGGGCGACAAGGGCACCTGCCGAGGGCTGCGGGATCATGTCGCCATCCTGGTGGACGGCACCGTGGTCCCCTGCTGTCTGGATGGTGAGGGAGATGTTCCGCTGGGAAACATCCACGAACAATCCTTTGGGGAAATACTCAACGCCCCCCGCGCCACCACCATCCGCAACGGATTTTCCCAACGGAGGCTCAGCGAGCCACTCTGCCGACGGTGCACCTTTCGGCAGGCTTTCTAATTGGCCTGCCATAAAAACAACATTCGCACCGCCCTTCGACAGGGCTCTCCTAAGCTTGTCGAAGGGCTCAGGACGAACGAGGTATTGATTACAGATTCAACAGCATAACCGCTGCCCACTCAAAGCACAGATACAATCAATCAGACCTTCCGCTCATCCTGAGCCTGTCGAAGGACCAAAAAAAGCTCCTTCTTCAACTCTTCCCGGCCAACTGCCCACAGGCCGCTGAGATATCCGCACCGCGACTCTGCCGGATAAAGGTGTTAAACCCCGCCTCACGCAGCACTTTCTGAAAAGCGAGGGTCTGCGCCTCGTCGGGGCAGGCAAACTCCGTCTCCCCGGAACCGTTATAGGGCAGCAGGTTAATCCGGCTGGGGATACCCTGCAGTTTTTCCGCCAACAGCTGCGCATCGGCCAAAGAATCGTTGATCCCCTTGAGCATAATGTACTCGAAAAGAATCACCTTCTTTTTCCCCAACGGATACCTGCGGCAGGCACCGAGCAAAGATTCCAGGTTATGGGTTCTGTTCACCGGCATCAAACTGCTACGTACCCCGTCATCGGCGGCATGCAGCGACACGGCCAGGTTGACCCGGATATCCCTTCCCAAATCGTCCATCCTCGGCACAATCCCGCAGGTGGAAACAGTAATCCGCCGCTCTGAAAAACCGAGTCCATGATCATCCATGAGTATTGTCAATGCAGCGAGAAGGTTGTCATAGTTGGCCAGGGGTTCGCCCATGCCCATGAAAACCAGGTTGTTAAGCAGTTCCCTCGGCGTGGCCCGCTCGATTCCGCTGGCAACCATGTGGTTCATCACCGCCAGCACCTGGCCTACAATCTCGGCGGGACGGAGGTTGCGGACAAAGCCCTGGCCCCCGGTGAGACAGAAACGGCAGCCCATGGCACAGCCCGCCTGGGAAGAGATGCACAGAGTATGACGGCCATCCTCAGGGATGAGCACACTCTCGATCACCGCCCCGTCTGCAAGCCGGAAGGCGAACTTCTCGGTGGTATCCGCCGATTTTTCCACCGTGACAGGGGCAAGATTGCTCATGGTGGCGTGGCTGGACAGCAGCGTTATCACCTCCCGACTGATCCCCAGCTGGGAAAAACCAAAGGTTCCGGGCCTGCACAACTTGGCAAAAATCTGCCGGCCCCGCTTGGCCGGCAGCCCCAAAGCCACGACATAATCACGCAACTGGTCCGGGGTAAGATCGCGCAAGTCGGTTTGCTCACCCCTCTGCAAGATAGGATCTGGGCTGCCCGCTGTCCGCTGTTTTGGCTGCATATTCATGCACACTCTGTAACACATTCTCTGCCCGGTTTCAAAGTATAGCAGGAGATACTCCAACCCCAAAAACCCCTTGACGCGGCCTGATAAATAAATCAAATATACATTTAACTTATCGGTAAAAGAGCTGGTGGCCTCGCAACGGGTCGTCACCCCGGCGAAAGCCGGGGCCCAGAAGTCTAGCCCGCCCTGGATCGGAGTCTCGCTCCCCTCGCTTGCCTCCGGATTTCGCCGGGGTAACATGCTGGTGCGGTTTTTGAACTTTTACGAATCGTTTTAAGGAACTACCTTGTGAGAAAACTTCGCTGCGATGGCCAGGTAACCCGCCGTAATCTGCTGGTAGCTGCAGGCAAAATCTTTGCCTGCAAAGGCTTTCGAGATACAACCATTGCCGAGATCTGCAAGCAGGCTGCGGCCAACACTGCCGCAATCAGCTACCATTTCGGCAGCAAGGAAGCCCTGTATGTGGAAAGCTGGCGCTACTCCTTCACCCAGTCGTTAAGCCTCTATCCCCCGGATGGCGGCATCCCGGCCGATGCCTCGGTGGAAGAACGACTGCGTGGACGAATTCTTGCGATCATGCGGCGGATCATCGACCCGCAGAGCCATGATCTCGACATCTTCCACAAGGAAATGGCAAACCCCACCGGCCTGCTGGCTAAGGCCATGCAGGAATCGGTGGAGAAGATATTCAAAGGTCTCACCCTTCTGGTCGGCCAATTGCTTGGCAAGGAGCCCCACGCGCAGGAAGTGCTGTTCTGCGCCATGAGTATCCGTGCCCAGTGTTTCGGCCCCTTGCTTCTGGCCCGTCGCCGCAAGGCCGATCAGGGTATCCCCACAACCGGCATTGAACCCCTGCTCGATGACGTTGAGCAATTGGCGGATCATGTCACCCGCTTCAGCCTTGCCGGCATCCGGGCGTTTCGCGCCCATGATACGCAACAATCAAAAATCGAGGTTGGCTCATGAAGCACCCGGCCAAGAAGTCACTTGTCGTCCTGATCATTGTGCTTGTTTTCGGCACTCTGGCAGTCTGGCAGTTCACCCGCAGCAAGGAAAAGGACACCGCCTACCGGACCGCCGAAATTAAACGCGATGATCTGCTGGTTTCCATCAGCGCCACCGGCACCGTGGAACCGGAAGAGGTGATTGATGTCGGCGCCCAGGTGGCCGGACGGATCATCTCCTTTGGCAAGGACGCCCAGGGCAAAATCGTGGACTACGGCTCCGTGGTTGAAGCAGGCACGGTGCTGGCCCGGATCGACGATTCGCTCTACGCTGCAGACGTGGCCCAGGCCGAAGCCCAGCTTCTCTCGAACAAGGCCGGCCTGCAGAAAGCCCATGCGGACCTTAACCGCACGGAACAGGAATGGAAACGGGCGCAACTGCTCGGGCCCTCACAGGCCCTGTCGCAATCGAGCTTTGAGGCCTACGAATCAGCGCACAAAACCGCGCTGGCCCAGGTTGCGGTGAGCGAGGCCGCAATCCGCCAGGCTGAAGCCGCCCTGGCCCGCGCCCAGCGCAACCTCGGTTACTGCACCATCACCTCGCCGGTCAAGGGTATCATCATCGACCGGAGAGTCAACATCGGCCAGACCGTGGTGGCAAGTCTCAACGCGCCCAGCCTCTTCCTGCTGGCCAAGGATCTCACCCGCATCCAGGTCTGGGTGGCGGTAAACGAGGCGGATATCGGCAAAATCCACCCCGGCCTGCCGGTGAGCTTCACCGTGGATGCCTTTCCCAATGAAACCTTCAAAGGCGTGGTGGGCAAGATCCGGCTCAACGCCTCCATGACCCAGAACGTGGTGACCTATACAGTGGAGATCACCACCGACAACCGTGATGGCCGCCTCCTGCCGTACCTTACCGCAAATGTCCAGTTTCAGTTGCTGCAGCTCAGCGATGCCTTGCAGGCTCCCAACGCGGCCCTGCGCTGGAGCCCGCCTGCCAAAGAAGGCGAGGCTGAGAGCAGTATGAAAAAAGGCGACAAGAAAGGGAATAAAAAACCGACCACTGCCAAGACTCCAACCACCGCCAAGACCGGCGGGATTCTCTGGGTGCTTGACGACAGTAAAAAACCACGCCGCATCGAAGTCCAGACCGGTGCCAGCGATGGCGCCAACACTGTAGTGGAAGGCGCGGACCTGCGCGAAGGAATGCAGGTCATCACCGGGATCCGGATGTCCGATTCCGACAAGAGCGGGGGAGGCAACCCCTTCACCCCGCAGTTCGGCGCCGGCAAAAAGACCAAGGGAGACAAGTAGAGCTGCCATGGAACTTATCACCCTGCGCTCCATCACAAAAACCTACCAGATGGGCGACATCTCCGTGCCCGTGCTGAAGGGCATCTCCCTGTCCATCCGGCAGGGGGAGTTGATCGCGCTCACCGGCTCATCCGGCTCGGGAAAATCGACGCTGATGAACATCCTTGGTTGTCTGGACAGACCCACCGACGGGGAATACTGGCTGGACGGCCAGGAGACCTCCACCCTTTCCGCTGATGAGCGGGCTCTGCTGCGCAACAGCAAGCTGGGTTTCGTGTTCCAGAGCTTCAACCTGCTGGCCAGAACCAGCGCCATCGAGAACGTGGCCATGCCGCTCTCCTACGCCGCCGAAGACTTAAGCGAACGGGAGGCCAAGGATCGGGCCGCAGAGATGCTTGTCCGTGTCGGCCTCGGCGACCGGATGGACCATCTTCCTTCCCAGCTTTCCGGCGGCCAGCAGCAACGGGTGGCCATCGCCCGGGCCCTGATCAACCGCCCGCCGGTGCTCTTTGCCGACGAGCCCACCGGCAACCTGGATTCCAAAACCAGCGAAGAGGTGCTCCAGATGTTCGAGCAGCTCAACGCCGAAGACGGCATCACCATCATCATGGTAACCCACGACCCCAAGGTGGCAGGACATGCCAACCGGATGATCCGCATGGAAGACGGGGTGATCCAGGGCGATGCGCCCGCCGCCGGGCCAAATCCGGAACTCCCGGGAGGTGCATCATGAAAGTCTACACCACCGCCCGCACCGCCCTCCGGGCCTTGCGCCGCAATCCCATGCGGGCCATGCTCACCACCCTGGGGATTGTCATCGGCGTAAGCGCGGTCATCGCCATGATGGAGATCGGCGCGGGCGCCTCCGCAGCCCTCAAGAAAACCATTGCCAGCATGGGGGCCAATGTTCTGGTGGTCCGGCCCGGCACTGCTTCCAGCGGCGGGGTCTCCTTCGGGTCGGGCACCACCACCACCCTGACCCCGGAAGACAGCCAGGCCATTCTGCGGGAATGCCCCTCCGTGCGCAACGCCGCACCCATGGTCCGGGCCCGAACCCAGGTGGTCTACGGCAACCGCAACTGGGTGCCCAACGCCATCTACGGCACCACCCCGGCCTATCTCGATGTGCAGGACTGGTCCATTCTGGCCGAGGGCGAGCCCTTCAGCGAACGGGACGTGTTGAACGGCAACCGGGTCTGCATTCTGGGTAAAAGCCTGGTCCGGGAATTGTTCGAAGGCGAGTCTTCGGTGGGCAAGGAAATCCGGATCAAGAACATTACTTTTAAAGTGATCGGAGTACTCACCCCCAAAGGCGCCAACATGATGGGCTTTGATCAGGACGATGTCATCCTCGCACCCTGGACCACCATCAAATATCGGGTTACCGGCGCCAGCCTCACCAACACCAACCAGAGCACCGCCGCAGCCACCGACTCGGTGAACACCTTAAGCAATCTCTATCCCACGGCCCAGCGCAGCCTCTACCCGGAACGCTCCAAAATCCAGGAAGCCAATAATCCCATGCCGGTGCGCTTCGCCAATATCGACCAGATCATGATCTCCGCCAACAGTTCAGCGGAGATTCCCATGGCCATCGAGCAGATCACCGGGGTGCTCCGGGAACGCCACCGCATCCGCAACGGCGAGCCGGATGATTTCAATATCCGCGACATGGCCGAGCTGACCAAAACCCTTTCCACCACCACCAAGCTGATGACCAACCTGCTGCTGGCCGTGGCCATGATTTCCCTGGTCGTAGGCGGGGTGGGGATCATGAACATCATGCTCGTTTCGGTTACCGAGCGCACCCGGGAGATCGGGCTGCGCATGGCAGTTGGAGCAAGAGGGCAGGACATCCTCCGGCAGTTTCTGGTGGAGGCGGTGGTCCTTTGCCTTGCCGGCGGGGCCATGGGTATCGTGCTCGGCCACGGCGGCTCCCTGTTGGTAAAGTTCCTGTTCAAATGGCCGGTTGAAACCTCGCCTGCAGCCATCGCCGCAGCGGTACTGGTTTCGGCGGGAGTGGGAATTATCTTCGGATTTTATCCGGCTTGGAAGGCCTCACGGCTTGATCCAATCGAGGCCCTGCGTTATGAATAAAGTAATTGTTCAGCAGCACCGCATCCGCTTTGTCATCGGCCGGCTCATGTGCAACAGCACACTTCGCCGGGCTCTTTCGCGCATCTGCGGCACTGCTGAACAATTACTGTTTGGAGCTTATCCTTATTTCCCTGCTCCGAGTAGAACACTTACTGTCAAAAATACCCGGCCCAGCTTTTCGGCCTACCTTGATAAGGAGTAACCATTCCATGAAACGCATCACCTACCGGACCCCTATGGCCCTCTGCCTCTGCCTGCCCCTCTTGACCAGCTGCATGATGGGGCCTGATTTCTTCCGCCCGGAGTCCAAGGTTTCCTCCCAGTGGCTGGGGCAATCTCCAACCGCCCCGGCCGAGGCAGCGGTGACACCGGAACAGAACCTGGCCCAGTGGTGGACAGTATTCAACGATCCCCAGCTCACCTCCCTGATCGAGCGCTCCATGCAGGCCAACCTGGATCTGCGCCTGGCTGAAAGTCGCATCCGTCAGGCCCGCGCCTCCTTGGGCATCGCCGGGGCAGATCTTGGCCCGACCGTCAATACCGCAGCCTCCCTCACCCGCAGTCGGACCCCAGCCTCCTCGACCCGGAGCGAAGTGACAACCGGAAATCTCTACCAGATGGGCTTTGATGCCGGCTGGGAGGTCGATCTTTTCGGCGGCTTGCGGCGCGGGGTCGAGGCGGCGGGCGCGGATTACGAAGCAGCATTGGAAAACCGCACCGATGTGCTGGTGAGCCTGAGCGCCGAGGTGGCCTCCAACTATCTCAACCTCCGCTCCCTGCAACAGCGGCTGGCCATTGCCCGGGAAAACCTGACCGCCCAAAAACACACCACCGACCTGACCCGCCAACGCTTTGACGTGGGCTTTTCCAGCAAACTTGACCTGGTACGGGCGGAAGCCCTGGCTGCCACCACGGCGGGGCAGATCCCGCTTCTTGAAGCACAGGTACGACAAACAATTTACAGTCTCAGCCTGCTTTTGGGTGGCGAACCCTCCGCCCTGCTGGAAGAGCTGAGCCCGGAGGGTGCTTTGCCCACCGCCCAGGCCACAGTGCCGGTGGGCTTGCCATCTGACCTCCTCCTACGCAGACCGGACATCCGTAGAGCACTTGCGAAAATGCATGCCGCCACCGCCCGGATTGGCGTGGCCAAGAGTGATCTTTTCCCCAAATTCACCATCTCCGGGGGGTTGGGCTACCAGAGCACCAACTCCAATTCGCTCTTCAACCCTGCCAGCAGTTTTTAGTCCCTCGGTCCGGCCCTGAACTGGCCGCTCTTTGACATGGGCCGCACCCGCGCCAATCTTGAGCTGAAAAAAGCGGTCCAGGAAGAGGAACTCCTGGCCTATGAACAGACCGTGCTCAATGCCCTGCGCGAGGTGGAAAACGCCCTGATCGCCTCGACCAAGGAGGAAGAGCATCGCCAGGCCACAGCCAAAGCCGTGGAAGCCAACCGCACCGCAGTGGAGCTGGCCACCGCCCTCTACACCGCTGGGCAGAACGATTTCCTCGCCGTGCTCGACGCCCAGCGCTCCCTCTATGTGGCCGAGGATGCCCTGGCCCAATCCAGCCGCACCGTCTCCACCAACCTTGTCGCTCTGTTCAAGGCCCTGGGCGGCGGTTGGCAAACGGAGGAGGGGGCAACCCCAGATGGTTCCGGCTCGTAATAGCATCCTTCCGGTTTGCCATTGCACTGGCTGATATGGCCCTTCGACAGGCTCAGGGCGAACGGTAAACGATGGATCGCACCTCTCTCGTTCCGGTTTGCCTTCGAGAGACTTATACGGTCCTTGGACAAGGCTCTCCTGAGCTTGTCCAAGAACTCAGGACAAACGGATCATTTACCGATAGACTCAGAACCAGTGGATAATCAATTAGCTTTCCGTTCGTCCTGAGCCTGTCGAAGGACTGCTGTACCTAAACGGTAAACTGATGGATTGCACATCGGCAAATATACACTGCACATCTTGAATCTATTGATAAATCCGTTCGTCCTGAGCCTGTCGAAGGACCACTGTATCCCAAAGAAGAACCGCCGCACCCAAACAATCAGCCTGCCGCAAATACCCAGGAACTCATGGAAAGAAAAAACTCGGTACTCATCCAACCCCAACAGGCAGGCCAGCAACTCCTCGATTTCATCAGCCAACGCTTCACCTACCGCAGCCGGGAGGAATGGCAGACGGAACTCGCAGCCAACCGCTTCCTCTTAAACGATACCGAACCCCGGGGCGATGCCATCCTGGCCCAGGGCGACCGCCTCGTCTATCTGATGGACGCCCTGATCGAACCCCCGGTTGATGCCAACTACACCGTTCTCCACGAGGACGATGACCTGCTGGTGATCAATAAACCCGCCCCTCTGCCCTGCCATCCCGGCGGCCGCTTCTTCGCCCATACCCTCTGGGCGCTACTCAAGGAAAAGCACGGCTTGGACAATCCGCGACTCGTCAATCGGCTGGATCGGGAGACCTCCGGCATCGTGCTGGTGGCCAAAAACAAGGATGCCGCCCGCCTATGTCAGGAGCAGTTTGCTCAGCACCGGGTGGAGAAGGTCTATCTGGTGGTGGTGGAAGGAGTTTTTCCGGACGCGCCGACTGAGGTGGAAGCCACGGGCTGGCTGGGACTGGACCCGGACAGTGCGATCCGCAAGAAGATGCGCTTCTATCCAGAGCAAAAGAATGCGCCGAACGGAGCCGCAGAGTCCAGCACCACCTTTCGCCGGATATCCACAGCCAACAACTCCAGCCTGAGCCTGCTGGAAGCACGACCACACACCGGCCGCTGCCATCAGATCCGGGCCAGTCTGTTGCATTTGGGATTTCCGGTGGTGGGCGACAAGCTCTACGGCGTGGACGAGCAGCTTTTCCTCCGTTTTAAAGAAGGGGTCCTGACCGACGCCGACCACGCCCTCCTCCGCATCCCCCGCCAGGCCCTGCATGCTGCCAGCCTGCGCCTCAGCCACCCGACAACCGCACAGGAGCTGGAGTTTTCCGCCCCATTGCCGCCAGCGCTTCAAAAATTGCTGGAAGAGCGATAGCTCTGGTGCCCCAAAAATTTCACTCGGAAGTATCTTTTTGCCTAGCGCATAGTTTTCCGCTAAAGTGAAAAAAGGAGAGTGAACCCCATGAAAAAATTCCCCGTTGCCCTGTACGAGCCACGTTTCACCATCCTTTTTTTCGCGCTGTTGGCGGTACTGATAAGCGGGGGGGCCGGATACAACTATTATGTGACCACTCGCGATCTGGCGATCAAGACCGCCCACCACGAAGCAACCTTTCATTTGGAAATCGTTAAGGAACATGTGCGCTCCCGTCTGGAGCTGCACGCAAAGGCGGTGCGCGCCCTTTCGAGCCTCCACGGCCTCCAGGACGTTTTGCAGGACCGCTCCCCGGCCACGGTAACACGCATCAGCGACTTTCTTTACTATCTCGAGCAGACCCTGGATGTGGATGTTTGCTACGTGCTGGACCGGGATGGAACCGTGGTCGCCGCTTCGAACATCAAAGAAGAGGACAGCTTCCTTGGAAAGAATTACGCTTTCCGCCCCTATTTCCAAGAAGCCATCGCCGGCAGGCAGGCCATCTACCTAGGCAAGGGCATCACATCGGGCAAGCGGGGCGTTTATTTTTCCCAGCCGCTTTATCTGCCTGACAATCCACAGCCGGTCGGCGTTGTCGTATTGAAAAACTCAGTAACAACGCTTGATGCCGAGTTCGCCCAGGTCAAGGAGGGCGAAATCCTGTTAATTGATCCCCATGGCCTTATCTTTACCAGCAGTCGCCGGGAATGGTTGCTCCATTTTCTCTGGCAGCCCACGCCTGAGATTGTCCAGACTGTCCGCGCCTCGCAGCAGTACGGTTACGGACCATGGCCCTGGACCGGCCTGAAACGGCTTGAGCCAGAGTGGCTTGTCGGTCGCGACGATAATGCCCAGTATTGGGTGCACAGCCAGAATCTTCCCGGTTTTCCCGGCTGGGAAATAGTATTCTTGCATGATTTAGCCGCAATCCAAGCACGGGTCTATAGCCCGCTGTTCAAGGCCGTCCTGTGGTCGGTCTTCGGGTTGTGCTTCCTGGTTGCCGTGATCTCTCTCCTGCTCTACCGCAAGGTTCACGCCAATACCGTGTTGCAGCGCAAGGCAGAGGCAGATCTTGCCCGGCAGAATGCCTTTCTGTCCAGCGTAATCGAATCGCTTCCCTATCCTTTTTATGTGGTCGATGCCGAAAATTACACGGTAACCCTGGGTAACGCCCTTGCCTTGCAGGGGAATGCACCAAACAGCATCACCTGCCATGAACTGACCCATCATTGCGATACCCCTTGTGACGACGATGCGCATCTATGCCCGCTCAACGAGGTGAAGCGGACACGAAAGCCGGTAGTAATGCAACATGTTCACCATGATGTCCTTGGAGAATCCCAGTTCATTGAGGTACATGGCTATCCTATCTTTGATGCCGATGGAAAAATAGTGCGGATGATCGAGGCGGCCATAGATGTTACCGAACAACGAATAATGGAAGATAAGTTGCACGAAATGAGCATCACCGACGAACTGACCAACCGACTGAATCGGCGCGGTTTTCTTGTCATGGCAGAGCAACAGCTCAAGGCGGCCCGCCGTGATAACAAGAAACTCTATCTGCTTTACGCCGATCTCGACAACATGAAGTGGATCAACGACACCATGGGCCACGAGACAGGGGATGGGGCACTAAAGGATACAGCCACCTTCCTTGCCTCCACCTTCCGGGAGTCGGATATCATCGCGCGACTGGGTGGAGACGAGTTTGTCGTGCTGCTGGCCGCTGGCCCCGACGGCGGAAGTCGGGAGCGTGTCGCTACCCGTTTTCATGAAGGACTTGCCACGGAAAATGCCAAGGAAAAGCGGCTGTTCCCACTACAGATCAGCTTTGGCGTTGCGGAGTATGATCCGAAGCAGCCAATTACCCTGGAAAAATTGATCGCGAAAGCCGATGCCATGATGTATGCAGCCAAGGAAAAGGCGCGCCAGGAAAATGGACAGGGTTGATCTGCAATTCGAGTACGGAATTGACGAGGGGCCCAAGAAAGGCCCAATTTCAACAGCAGGATGCTAAAGGACTAGAAAAGGGGACGGATTTATTTAATTCCTCGCCATCAAAGAATAAAAGGGTAAAAATCGCCGGAACTGTTAGTTAACCGAAACGCAGGAGGTCGCGGGTGTTGGAGGGGCGAATCTGAACGGAACACCAAAGGAGCTTATGCAGACACCTACATTTCTTTATCGCCTCGCTATCGCTTGTTGGGTTGGCGGAGCATCCCTTTTCACTTTTGTCCTTACCCCCACCATTTTCAAATCATACAACCGGGATATGGCAGGCGAAATTGTCGGAGTTCTTTTTCCTGGATATTTCAAATGGGGGCTGGTTTGCGGGGTGATTGCCCTTGCCACCATTTTCTTGTCATCAACGGTCAAACACAAGACCATCGCTGCGGCCATCATCGCGGTTATGCTGGTCATCACCTCGGTCCAGGCCTTTGTGGTTGAGCCCAAGGCGGCAGCACTAAAAAGAGAAATCCCGTCGTTTGAAACCACGTCACAAGATGATCCACTTCGTGTCCAATTCAGAAAATTGCATGGTGTATCGGCGGTGAGCAACCTTGCGGTTATCGGTGGCGGTATCGTTTTGATTATCCTTCTGTAAAAAAACGAGAATATTCTATGAAAAAACTGCTTTTCCTAGCTGTTATTCTTGTGCTGACAGGGAACTTCCTCGTTCAAGAAAAAGGGGTTTCTATTCCCGGCCTTTCGTTAGGGACTTCAGGCGCTGACAGTACTCTCGAAAATGCATACAATAACAGACAAAGCGATTTACAAGTTCAGGGAGAAGGTGTCGTAACAAAGATGTTGCCTGACGATCTGGCAGGATCAAGGCACCAAAAATTCATTTTAAGACTCAGTACCGGACAAACATTGCTGATATCTCACAACATTGATCTGGCACCCAGAATTGACAGATTAAGTATAGGGGATAGAGTAGAGTTCTATGGTGAATATGAATGGAATTCAAAAGGTGGCGTTATCCACTGGACGCACCACGACCCAAATGGTAACCATGTTGGCGGCTGGTTAAAGCATGAAGGTCAAACATTTAGATAAATAACAAGCAACCTTGTCGTCAGGCAAAAAAATCGATCAAAAATGAGGCAACCCATTTTTTCTTTGGGGTTCAGATATCTCTTCCAGAAAAACATATTATGAGGGCGAAAAAGTGAAAGGGTACGGAAAGAAACTGTTCATTGGCTGGGTAGCGTTGGCATCTCTGTTTGTGGCAGGAAGTCTGGCTGCGCAGGAAAACCCGGTTGGCGCGGCTAACCCGAAAGTGTTTTTTGATGTCACCATCGGCGATGCAAAGGCTGGCCGGATCGTCATGGAACTGTTTGCCGACGTGGTGCCGAAAACAGCGGAAAATTTCCGGCAGTTGGCCACCCATGAAAAAGGGTTCGGGTACAAGGGCAGCATTTTTCACCGCATTATTCCCCAGTTCATGCTCCAGGGCGGGGATATCACCAACAGCGACGGCACCGGCGGCAAGTCTATTTATGGCCGCACCTTTGCCGATGAGAATTTCATCCGCAAGCATCTGGACCCGGGGACCTTATCCATGGCCAATGCCGGGCCCAACACCAACGGTTCGCAGTTTTTCATCACCACCGCCAGAACCCCCTGGCTCGACGGCAAGCATGTGGTGTTCGGCAAGGTGATTGAAGGGCTCGATGTGGTAAAGAAAATTGAAGAGATGGGCTCGCGCAGCGGCCAACCCAAAATAAAAGTGACCATAGTAAACTGCGGACAGCTTGGGGAATAAGCAACACCCACCGGTTTTGAAGAAACTAGGGGTTTCTGCGTGAGTAGCATCCGCGCCAAAGACTAACTGGACAGTGACGCAGCAGCGGTGTCAGGCGAAGCCCCCTCCGCTGCCGTCTCTTTCTTCTCTGCCTTCTGGGCATACATCCGGGTGTCGGCCAACTCCAGCAGCTGGTCCATGGTATCGCCCTCATCCCACTGGGCTATGCCGTAACTGAAAACCAGCGCACAACTCTTGCTCAAACCGCTGTTCACCAGGGCCAACCTTTCCTCTATCCGCTCGATCAAACGCGCCGCCTCCCCTTCCGGGCAGTGGGGCAAGATGAGCAGGAACTCATCACCCCCCATCCGGCAGGCATAATCACCGGCACGCATCTCCCGGACCAACTGCCCGGCAAAGATCTTGAGCATAATGTCGCCCTCGGCGTGGCCAAAGGTATCGTTAACCTGCTTCAAGCCATCCAGATCAAGGTAACAGATGGTGAGCGGGGTATGCTCCCTCTGGGTGGCGCCCAACTGCTTCCCGAGCAGGGCCAGGGCAGCCCGCCGGTTAAACAGATCGGTCAGTTCATCAATGGCAGCCTGACGCTCCAACTCCGCCTCCTTGGCCTTCAACTCCTTAAAAATGAGCTGATATGGCGAGCGGATACCGGTCAGCACGATGGCCCGATACACCATATAAAAGGAGGCAATCTTGAAGTAATGCCCCACCATATTGGAGAAGCCGTAATTGCTGACGTAAAAAGTAAAGGATAGTTCCGAGAGGATGGTACACACGAGGGAGACCATGAGGTAGCCGAAAACCTGGGGGGAGAAAAGCTGCCGATGGCGGTAGGCCAACCAGGTGGCCAGACCAAGAATGGCGCAGATAACGAATTCGCTCCAGATCTTAAAGGGCGTCTGGCCAACCCCTTCGATGAAGCAAATAGGGAAAAGCCGCCACTGAAAAATCGACAGCAGAATCAGTCCGGTGACCACCGCATAACCAGCCTCAAGCACATAGGGCCGAAACGTTATCCGCCGCCTGACCAAGAAAAAAGCCGCCAACAGGGTGAGGCTTTCCAGAAAACGGGTGGCGATCCACAGCTGATTGGCATAGAAATCATAATCGGTAAAAATTTGCATCCCCTTGTAGGAAAGGGTGTGCATGAGGTCGAGAAAACCGATGAAGAGATAGGCAATTCCCAGGAGATAGAGATAGGAATCCGCCAGATGTTCCCGGGAATTCCAAGCGATGATGAAGATAGCACCGGCAATGACGATACTGAATATCTCCGCCAGACTGTGGAAGAGAAGATAATTATGCAAGCCCACATAATAGAGAGCGGCCAACCCCACCACCGTGAGGAGCAACGACAGCCAGCGGGGAACACCGCCGCCCGCCGATGGTCGCCCCAGGTGTATCGGTATTTCCATCTCCATCATGCGCCTCCCTCGGCCTCTACCGCATTGCGTATCGCATCATGTATATCCTAGCGAAGCACGGGACGAGTCACAAGTGGAAACCGTTGCGATGTAAAAAGTAAAAACGGGGACAGATTTAATCTGTCCCCTTACCCAACCTAGCTTGCTTCTATCCCGAGATCAATACATCATCCCGCCGACATACACCCCTGCGCCAACGAACAGGTGTTTTGAGGGAACCTTGTAAATATAGGTAACTTTTTTAGAGGGCGAGCTCTTCCCCGGTTTGGGCCACATATAATCCACCCAACCCTGCCCGGGATCCTTGGCAATGTTGACAAAATGCACGAAGATCGCTTTGTCTGCGGCATCGGTGTGCAGAAGCACATGCTCCTCCTTGGCAAGTTCCGGCTGCATGGGATGCGCCAGCACTTTCCCTTTCAGGTCCATCAGGAATACGTAGTAATCTTTCCAGACAAAGGGCCCTTTGGGGTCGCCGATCATTTTAATTGATTCTTCCAGTCCTCTGGCGTTTATCATTGCCGCTGCTTCCTGGGTTTTTTGAACACATTCCTCCGTGGTGGCTCTTTCCCCGGCAAATGCCTGCGAGGAAAAAAGAACCAGCGTTGATATGGCGAGAGCGAGAAGTACGCGTTGCATGGCAGATCTCCTTTTTATTTTTTCCCTGTAGATACGCGCCCGAATGAATTGCTTACTTGATCCACGGCTTGCCAACCGGCAGAACATCCCTGCCGAATACCTGGGCATAAATAACATGGGCCATCATGTACCAAGCCGAGGCGGCGCAGAGCAGAAGCTCGTATCCCGCGACCTTGGTTAGCTCCGGATAGCCGAAATGGGCCAGATCGAGGAGGATGAAGCCGATCAGGAGCAAGGTAAAGGTTATGGCCATTGCCCCATGAATCCGCATGGCGGGAATCCACATGATAAACGTGTAAATGGTCCAGCCCACCAGGAACCAGCCCACATCGGTTGTGCTGGCGTGATAGATGTTAAAATGATTGAGGAGGAAAATGATTCCCAGGGATATCCAGAAAGCCCCGTAGGAGACAAAGGCGCTATAGCCGAAGTTGTTGCCGCATTTGAATTCCTGGAACCCGGCGATCATCTGGGCCAAGCCACCGAAAACAAAAGCAAGGGCGACAATGGGCCCGATGTCGCACAATCCTATATTGTGCACCTGCAAAAGCATGGTGGTGAGCGCAAAACCGGCAAGACCTACAACTGCCGGATTTCCTTGAGATATTTCTGTGTTGGACATGAATTGTTCCTCCTGGTAAAAAATAACGACACGTTAAAAAATTTTTGTGGAGTACTTTGTGTTCATATACTCCGTTTTAACTGCTGGCATTGGCCATATGCAGACAACCGACATTATGGCCCCACAGGCAGCATTCACTACTGGGTAGTTATACGTATGCGACCCTGAAAAATAAACTGCAGAGGGATAAATGTCAAAGGCTGTTTAAAGCACCATGACCACATGATGACTTTTGCCACAGAAGAAAGCCAGAAGAACCACTTCGTTATTTTCTGGTACGATAAGAGGACTAACCCACGGACAGGAGAAAACCCCCATGGAAAACAACGATACAAATCAAATAAAAATCTCAGACTGGCTGGACGAAAAGGAAGCAGAGAAAACGGATGTATCTCAAATTACCTTACCGGAAAACCTCTCTTTTGATGAAGATCCCGATGAAACTATTTTTTTCGAAGAGTTTAAACCGTGCGGATTTCTCTGTACCGAGAATCACCCCTTTTCTACGGTGGAGCGCTTTGGACACTGGTATTATAGTAGAGGACAGGACAAGAAGGCAGGTATCCATTCATCAAAAATGAAATGGTGGTTGTTTACAAAGGATAAAGATCTCGCTATCCAAACGGCAAAAACTCACATAGAATAAAACTGTTCCCTCAACAGTCCAATCCACCCACCGCCCTTTCCTCGTTCCACTGATTATTTCCTTCTCCCGGGAGAGATGATCGTGAAAAAATGTTCCTTCTGTGCCGAAGAAATTCAAGACGACGCGATACAGTGCAAACACTGCGGTGAGTTTCTGGATGGTTCCCGCCCGGCAGGGGAAAAACTGCCCTGGTATTTCCGCAAATCCTTTATTGTCATCGCCGTCTGTTCTGTGGGACCTTTGGCCTTGCCCCTGATATGGTGGCGTCCGCAAACGACGCGGGCATGGAAGATCGGCCTCACCATAGGAATCCTTGTGCTCAGTTGGTTCTTGTTCCAAGCCACGATGGAATCTATTCAAATTCTCAAAGAGAATTACAAGCTCCTTGAAGGGCTGTAACACTGACAAAGGAAGCAGCATATGCACCCGGTCCAGGAAGCAATTACAGGCACTGAGAAACAAAAGGATTCATCCTCTCCGTATCAAGCACTCGTGCAGTTCTACACCGCTTTCAACTCCACCAATATGCAGATGATGTCGGAAAATTGGGCTCAGTCGGACGACATTGCGATGGACAACCCTCTGGGCGGCATCAAGCGTGGTTGGGCTGAAATACAGCAAGTGTATGAACGTATTTTCAGTGGCCCGGCGAAAGTCTACGTAGAATATTTCGACTACACCATCCATGAAACTTCGGAGATGTTTTACGCTGTGGGCAGAGAACGGGGATATTTCCGTTTGGCTGACGATGAATTGACGCTTGCTATCCGCACCAGCCGAATTTTCCAAAAAATTGATAATTGCTGGAAGCAAGTCCATCATCATGGCTCAATCGAAGACCCACAGTTGCTGGCGAGGTATCAAGCGGCTGTCTTGCGGTAATAAAAGGGACAGATTTATTTAACTCCCCCACCAATGAATCAAACAGCAAAAATTTCAACAGGAAATGCCATGAAAACGAGTCGCATATTCGAACCAATCTCCATCGGAAATCTCCACTTTAAAAACAGAATCGCCATGGCGCCCATGACCAGGTCCCGCGCCGGAGCTGAGCGGGTAGCCAATGAATTGATGGCCGAACATTATTTCCAGCGCTCCTCCGCCGGACTGCTGATAACCGAGGCAACCGTGGTGTCACCGCAGGGCATCGGCTGGCATGACACGCCGGGCATCTACACCGAGGAGATGGTTGCGGGCTGGCGGAAAATCACCGACACGATCAAGCCCACCGGCGCCCATATGTTCTTGCAGCTCTGGCATTGCGGCAGGGCCTCGCACAGCGATTTCCATGACGGCGAACTGCCGGTTTCCGCCTCGGCAGTGCAACTGAACGGCGACTCCATCCACACCCCGTTGGGCAAGAAACCATACGAAATTCCCCGAGCCCTGACCGTAGCGGAAATCAAAGCAACCGTGGAGGATTTTCGCCGGGCCGCGATCAATGCCAAAGCGGCAGGATTTTCCGGGGTTGAGGTGCATGGGGCCAACGGCTACCTGATCAATCAATTCCTCGATTCGAAAACCAATCTTCGTGCGGATCAATACGGCGGCAGCTTGGAAAACAGATTTCGTTTTTTCAGAGAGGTGCTTGAAGCTGTGTTAGAGGTCTGGCCGGCGGAGCAGGTAGGAGCCCGCATCTCGCCCAACGGGGTATTCAACGACATGGGCAGCGAAGATTTCCGGGAAACCTATCTCTACGCGGCCAAGGAACTCAACACATTCAAGCTCGGCTATATCCATATCATGGACGGTTTGGCCTTTGGCTTTCACAACAAGGGCGAGCCCATGACTCTGGCGGAATTCCGGCCGATTATCCAGAGCAGGATCATCGCCAATTGCGGCTATACCTTGGAACTGGCGGAACAGCGCTTGAATGAAGGCACTGCGGATATGATCGCCTTTGGTCGCCCCTTTATCACCAATCCCGACCTACCCGAACGCTTCAAGAACAATTGGCCGCTCAACCCTGCCGAGGATATGACTCTGTGGTATACGTCGGGAGCCGAGGGATACACGGATTATCCGCCGTATACATAACGAGAAATAGGACCAGATCCATTCACTCCCGGAGGAGGCCCACATGAAAAACCATGCAACAATTACCCTCGCAACACTGATCGTTTTTACCTGCGCCCCGAGTCTCGTACAGGCAGAAGGCTCCTGGCTGGACACAGGGACCAGTATTTTTAACACCTTGAGCACGGGAACTGCAGAAAAAACAGGACCACAGCCTAGCAATAGCGAAATCGGGGGCGCCTTTAAAGATGCCCTGAGCATTGGCGCCAAAAATGTCGTGAGCCAGTTGGGTGCCAAAGATGGTTTTAATGGCGACCCATCGATCCATATCCCTCTGCCCGGGGAATTGAATACCGTAAAAACGATGCTGTCCAAGATCGGGATGTCGCAATCGGTTGACGACCTTGAACTCAAGCTGAACCGGGCAGCCGAAGCGGCAACGCCAAAAGCCAAGGCTCTTTTTCTGCAGGCCATCAAGGATATGTCCTTTGACGACATCAAGAAAATTTATGAAGGGCCGGAAGATTCGGCAACACAATATTTCAAGAGCAAGATGACCCCCTCCTTAAAAAAGGAAATGCAGCCCATCGTCGAAAAAAGCCTCTCGCAGGTAGGGGCAATCCAATCGTACGATGCGGTTATGGGCCAATATAAAGCCCTGCCCATTGTCCCGGATGTACAGGCAGATCTGGCCGAACATGTTCTCCAGAAAGGGCTGGACGGGATATTCTATTATATCGCCAAGGAAGAGGCCGCCATTCGAAAAGACCCGGCAAAACAGACAACCGCATTATTGAAAAAGGTTTTTGGCGGGAAATAGGAAAAGGGTCACACAACAATGGCAAAGCACGTCTGCCCCTGGTGGCTGGCATATACCTTTGACAATCCGTTGCGGCGGATATTCCACAAGCCGGAAGAGATATTCAGCCCGTATCTCCATGAAGGGATGACCGCCATCGACCTGGGCTGCGGCATGGGGTATTTCTCCATCGGCATGGCCAAACTCATTGGCGAAACCGGAAAAGTAATTGCCGTTGATCTGCAACAGAAGATGCTGGACACCCTAATACACCGGGCCCAAAAAGCGGGGGTTGCCCACCGTATAACCACCCTGTTGTGCGATGAAAACAACATCGGCATTCACGAAGAGATTGATTTCGCCCTGACCTTCTGGATGGCCCACGAAACCCCGGATAAATCGAGTTTTCTCAAGCAGGTCCATGCGGTCCTGAAAAAATCTGGCAAACTCC
>VMSS01000142.1 GCA_013791995.1 Desulfurivibrio sp.
GCTGAGATGGAAAGCACCAGCCTGCTGGCGCACATTCAAAAATGAAGCTGATAGCCGACAATCTAAAGGTGATGGCCTCGTAACAACCGTCCTTCGACAGGCTCAGGACGAACGGATTTTTTTAACCAATTGATATTCCGTTCGTGCTGAGCCTGTCGAAGCACCAGTTGATGCAAACTCTGAAAGGTTACGATTCCTTCAAAGGACATCAAAAATGAAATATATCAGCACCAGAGGCGGCATTGCCCCCATATCCTTCAAACAGGCCGTGATGATGGGTCTTGCCACGGATGGCGGCCTGTTGCTGCCTGTGTCTATTCCCGAAATAAGCGCCGAAACCCTGACTCAGTGGCGGGGATTAAGCTACCCAGAGTTGGCGACCGCCGTTCTCAGCTGCTTTATCGACGATATCCCACCGAACGATTTGCGCAACCTTGTCGAAAAATCGTATAGCACCTTCAATCACCGAGAGATCACTCCGCTGGTCAAGCAGGGAGATTGCTACATCCTTGAACTGTTCCACGGGCCGACCCTTGCCTTCAAGGATGTGGCCTTGCAGTTTCTGGGCAATGTCTTCGAGTATCTGCTCAAGGAATCCGGCGGCAAAATGAACATCGTCGGAGCCACCTCCGGGGACACCGGAAGCGCCGCGATCTACGGGGTGCGGGGCAAGGAGCGCATCAATATCTTCATTCTCCATCCGTACAAGCGGGTAAGTCCCATCCAGGAATTGCAGATGACCACCGTGACCGACGCCAATGTATTTAATATTGCGGTGCGCGGCACCTTTGACGACGGCCAGTCCATCGTCAAATCCATCTTCAACGATCTGCCCTTCAAGGATAAACACCAGTTGGGTGCGGTGAACTCCATCAACTGGGCCCGGATTGTGGCTCAGGTTGTCTATTATATCTATGCCGCGCTCAAGGTTACCGGAAGCGAAGGAGTCGAAAAGGTAGATTTCTCGGTACCCACCGGCAATTTTGGAGATATTTTTGCCGGTTATGTGGCTCGACGCATGCTGCCCAATCACATCCGCAATCTCATTCTTGCCACCAACGAGAACAACCTGCTGACCCGTTTTATCCTCAACGGCGATTATTCTCTTGGGCCGGTTGCGCAAACCTCCAGCCCTTCTATGGATATTCAGGTGGCAAGCAATTTCGAGCGGTATCTTTACTACCTAAACGGCGAGGATGCCGTCATGACCCGACAGGACATGGACCGGTTCGCGGCCAGCGGCAGCCTTCAATTTGACGAACTTGCCCAGGAGCGGGTTCGGGCGGATTTTGCCTCGCGCAGTGTGAACGAAGCGGAAACCATCGACATCATCCGCGATTTTTATACGCTGCATGGCTATGTGCTGGACCCGCATACCGCTGTGGGGGTAAAAGCCGGATTGGCCGGCAGGGAGGAAGGAGTGCCGATGATCTGTCTGGCCACAGCCCATCCCGCCAAGTTCGGCGCTGCCGTCCGGCGCGCCATCGGCCATGAGCCGGATATCCCCTCAAGCCTTGCTGCATTGACTGACAAGGAAACCCGTTGCGAGGTTATGGCGGCCGAAATTGGGGCCGTCCAGTCATTTGTCGAACAGCATGCTTTGTAATTTTTGAAGCTGATAATTTCCCTGAATTGAGTTCGGCTTATTTTTCAAGGGTATACACGACTTTTCTCTGCTATACTTTGAAAAGTCAAAGGGGTGGTTGCTAAAAGGAAAACAGCTTGATGTCCACTGAATGAGGCCTTGGTGAACCGAACCGAACTGCTGCAATTCCTGACCAAGATTGATCTGTTTCACTTCTTTTCCAGAGAAGAGCTCGCCGCTTTTTTGGACAAAGCGTCGGAAGTAGAGCTTGCAAAAGGTGCCATTCTCTTTCACGAGGGCGATTCCGGGCAGGAAATGTATATTGTCTTGCGGGGGATGATCAAGGTTTTTCGTGGAAGCCGGGTGATCGATATTGTCAAACCCGGTGAGTATTTCGGCGAAATGGCGATCATTGAGAGCCAGCCCCGTTCCGCCAGCGTTGCAGCCCTGGAATCCTCCCTTCTTCTCCAAGTTCCTTTTGCTGTGTTTCAGGAGTATTTTTCAAGGCAGCCCAAATCGCTGGTTGCCATGATGAAAACTTTGAGCCAGCGGGTACGGCGTGATCTCGAAATTCTCGGAAAAGAGTATGAGCAGATCAATATCATGGTGCATGATATGAAAAATCTGCTGACGCCTTTTCATCTCCTTGAAGTCATGGAAAGAACCGTGCCCGGGCTTCACGGGAACAGATATCTCGCCTGCATGATCAAGTCTCGGGGGGATCTTCTCACTCTCATGGAGAATGCCCTTGCCCAGGCCCGACGACTCCCCACCGATACTCCGATTCATGCTGATTCTCTGGTTCAACTGGTTGTTGATCTTCAGGAGTCGTCCTGGGCGGTTCATCCGGAAATAGGCGGTCGCGGTATCCGGGTGGAAGTCACCGGCGATCTCCCGGAATTCCCCTTTTCCTCCCTTGGTCTTTGCCGGGTGCTCTCCAATCTGGTGGTTAACGCCGCCCAGGCCAGTGAAGCCGGGGGACTTATAACCATTGCTCTTTTTCCTCAGGAGAATGAGGCCGTGGTCAAGATTATTGATCATGGCCATGGCATCTCAGACGAGGTTCAGGATAAAGTTTTTCAGCCCCATTTCACTACCAAACCCGACGGAAACGGGATCGGTCTTATTTCCTGCAAGCAGATCATCGAAGAAGTTCATGGTGGCAGCCTCACCTTAGAATCAACGTCCGGTCAGGGCGCCACCTTCACCATCCGCCTTCCCTTCTCCGCCCGAATCGGGTAAATAATTGCTGGATGTTTATACCTGTCGGTTGCCAGTATCTTGGCAACTATTCGTAATAATAGGCAATAATTGAAGCACTATACCAACTGCGGTGCGGATATTTCTCGGTTGAAGTTTTTTTCGGGTGCCGAGTTTTTCGATGAATACAGGAATGAGTCAGTAAGGACGAATGGTTATGGAGATTTTTAAACAAAAGGTCTACGAGGCGGTCAGTTTTTTGCAAGATCGCATGCCTGAGTTGCCGGAGATTGTCCTGGTGCTCGGCACCGGCCTGAGCGACTTAGGGGAAAGGATTGAGTCCCCGGTTATTCTTCCTTATGCTGAGATTCCAAATTTTCCCAGGACAACCGTGGCCAGTCATGCCGGAAATCTAATTTTCGGCAGGCTTTGCGGCAGACCGGTGGCTGTGTTGCAGGGGAGATTCCATTATTATGAAGGGTATTCCACCCGCGATTTGACCATGCCGATTCGGGTTCTTTCTCTCCTCGGCATAAAAAACATCATTATCTCCAATTCGGCAGGCGGCCTTAACCCGGCTTTTGCGGCAGGAACACTGATGGTGTTGCGTGATCACTTGGATTTCATTCCGGATAATTCTCTGCGCGGCCCTAATGTTGATGAATGGGGGCCTCGTTTCCCCGATCTTTCCGCACCCTATGATCAGCGCCTGATAGAAACGACGCTTGCCTGCGCGGCCCGGCAGCAGATCGATCATGTTGTCACCGGCGTCTATGTGGCCATTCCGGGACCCAGCATGGAAACCCCTGCGGAAACTCGTTATCTTCGCCAATGCGGCGCCGATGCCGTGGGCATGTCAACCGTGCCTGAGGTTATCGTAGCAAGACATGCCGGAATGCGGGTTTTGGGGGTATCGGTGATAGCAAACGTCAATGACCCTGATAATCTTAAACCCATTATTCTGGAAGAGATTATCGAGGAAACCAAAAGAGCGGAAGAGCGGTTTTTGCGATTGCTTCTCGCTGTTCTGCCTGAGATATAAAAGAGAAACTAATGAACATCAACGCAAATCTGCTGGTCTGTGGCCAGATACTGACCTTGGACCGGAACAACACCGTAATCGAAGACGGCGCTGTGGCCATAGCCGGAGATACCATCGTCGAGGTGGGAGAACGGTTAGCCCTGTTGTCCAAATACCCAGGCGTTGAGCAACTTACCCAGCCCCACGGTCTGATTATGCCGGGACTGGTCAATACCCATACCCACGCCGCTATGGGCTGTTTTCTGGGGTTGGCCGATGATCTGCCTCTGATGACCTGGCTCACCGAATATATTTTTCCGGTGGAGGCCAAACTGAGCGGCGAAATGGTCTACCACTCGTCCATGCTCTCCATGGCCGAGATGATCAAGTCCGGCACCACCAGTTTTTGCGATATGTATCTTTTTGCCAAGGAAGTCGCCAGGGCCACGGCTGATTCCGGGATGCGCGGTTGGCTGGGCGAGGTGTTGTACGATTTTCCCTCGCCAAACTACGGTGCGCCTGAAAACGGCATATCGTATCTGGACGAACTGATGGCGGAATATCGCAACCATCCGCTCATTTCCATAACCGTTGACCCGCATGCCGTGTACACCTGTTCCCCTGATTTGCTCAAGCGCCTCAAAGGCGTGGCGGAGAAACACGGGGTCGCCTATGTGATTCACCTTGCTGAAACCAGGGACGAGGTAAAGGAATGTCTCGCCAAATATGGGCACACCCCGGTCATGCATCTCGACGCCTTGGGTATTCTCGACAGTCAGGTTGTGGCTAACCATTGCGTGGTGCTGAACGAGCGGGAGATCGACCTTCTTGCTGAGAGGAACGTCAAGGTGGCGCATTGCCCGGAAAGCAACATGAAACTTGCTTCGGGCGTAGCTCCGGTTGTGGAAATGCTGGCGGCCGGGGTTACGGTGGGGTTGGGCACCGACGGCGCGGCCAGCAACAACGATGTGGACATGTTCGGCGAGATGGATTCAGCGGCCAAGCTGCACAAAGTGCATCGGCATGATCCCACGGTGATGAGCGCTGAAACCACGCTGCGAATGGCTACCCTCGGCGGCGCCAAGCTGCTCGGGGCGGAGAGGAGGATCGGCAGCTTGGAGCCGGGGAAAAAGGCTGATCTTATCGTTTTGGATATGAACCAACCGCACCTGACGCCCATGTACAACATTACTTCCCATCTGGTGTACGCGGTCAAGGGGAGCGATGTGGTCCATTCCGTGATCAACGGCCGGGTGGTGATGCGGAACAGAAGGCTGCTCACCATGGATGAGGATGCGGTTCTTGGCAAGGTGCGTGAGATCGGTGCGCGGATATCCGAACTGGTCGGAGGTGCGGGACGGAAATGATTTCCCTGTCGGCTCAACTCTTTTGGGAGCGCAACTGACGCAAGCCCGAGGTTGATAAATAGGTGAATCCGGCAATGATAATGATGGTCGGGCCGCTGGGAAGATCAAAGTTATAACTGATCGCCAGGCCTGAGCTGATGAAAATGATGCAGAATAAAGTGGCCAGCACCATCATCTGCCAGAGGCCCTTGGCAAAGTTGCTCGCCACAGCCGCCGGCAAGGTCAGCAGGGCGATGACCATGACAATTCCCACCACCCGGACCAGCAGCACCACTGTCAAGGCAGTCAGGCAAAGCAATAGCAGGTAATACAGGTCGGTGCGGACCCCGCGCAGCCTGGCATACTCCTCGTCAAAACAGACGGCCAGGAATTTATGGTAAAACAGGGTGGCGATTCCCACCACCAGACCGTCCAGCACCAGCACCATCCACAGATCAAATTTCGAGATCAAAAGAATATTGCCGAACAGATAGCTCATCGGCTCGACATAGCCGGGGGTTTTGGCGATGAACAGCAAGCCGATGGCCATGCCGATGGCCCAGAGGGCGCCGATGGCCGTGTCTTCCCGTTGGTTGGCGTGGAGACTCACCAAGCCGATGATTATGGCCGCCAGAAGCGCCGCCACGATGGCTCCGGTAAGGGGGCCGAACCAAGTGATGCCAAGTTTGTGCTGGCAATAGAGCCCCGCTCCGATGCCGCCGAGCACGCAATGGGCGATGGCCCCGGCGATGTAGGTGATCCGGCGGGCCACCACGTATGTGCCGATGATGCCGAAGGAGAGGCTGGCCAGGATGCCGGCTGCAAGGGCGTAGCGCAGGAAAGGGATGGCAGGGTCGGCCAGGGCGTTAAGAAATTCCATGGGTGCAGTGTCCTTCCGGTGAGCAGCGGTGATCGTGGCGGATCATGCGGATGTCTCCGCCGTACATGTTGCGGATCAGGTCGCCGGTCAATTCGCTGGTGGGGTGGAGCACAACCTGGCGGTTGACGCAGACAATGCTTTTGAAGAACTTCGAAGCAAAGCCGACATCGTGGGTGACCAGCATGATGGTGAGCCGTTCGTTGAGTTTGTCCAACACCTCAAAGAGATGCTCTTCGGAGGCGGCGTCGATGTTGGCTGTGGGCTCGTCAAGAATCAAGATCTCGCCACCGGCGGCCAGCGCTCTGGCAATAAGAGTTCGCTGCCTCTGTCCCCCTGAGATTTCAGCAAACAGGCGGCCAGCCAGATCCGTCAACCCCATTTCTTCAAGGGCTGCCAGGGCGGCTTTACGGTCATTCTTTCCATATGCGCCACAGAAAAGTCGATCCAGTCTTCCCATGAGCACGACATCAAGTACCGTTACCGGGAATTGCGGATCATAGCGGGCATACTGCGGAACATAACCGATGCGCAGTCGGCTTTTTTCGGGAGTGTCCCCCAGCACGAGTATCTCTCCCCTTTCGGGTTTAAGCAGGCCGAGGATGATCTTGAGCAGGGTGGTCTTGCCGCCGCCGTTGGGGCCCACGATGCAGAGTGAATCACGGGCCATGATGTCCAGGTTGACGTTTTCCAGGACAACCGTTCCGTTATAGGAGAAATCAAGATTCCGGATAGATACGGCCGTTTCCTGGGTGCTGGTGGCGGTCATGGTTTTTTCCTTCAATTTCCAATCATCACTGTTTCAACGATTGCCCGATGGAAGCGGCGATGTTTGCGAGGTTGCTTAACACGTCATGGTCCAGAGGGTCGATGGGGGTCACGGTTCCTTTGATGGCTTTTGCCACGGTTTCAGCGCTTTTGCTGTCAAACTGCGGCTGGACAAAGATGGTTTGCACCCGATCTTCTTTTGCCTGGCTAATAAGAGCGAAAAGTTGCTTCGGGGTGGGAGACTTGCCGCTGATCTCCACACTTTTTTGTCTCAGGCCGTAGGCATTGGCAAAATAACCAAAGGCCGGATGGAAAACGTAAAAGGTCTTGCCTCGGTGTGGGGCCAGGGTCGTGATCAGGCGCTTGTCCACTTCGTTGATCTCATTCTGGAGAGAGGCAAGATTTCTTTGCAGGGTTTCTTTGTGTTCCGGCATGGCATTTATCATAGCTGCTCCCATGTTTGCGGCCATGATCCGCAGGTTGTCGGCGGCAAGCCAGATATGGGGGTCTGCTTCATTGCCGGAGCGTTCTTCTCCACCGTGTGTTTCGTGATGGTGCGGTTGTGCAAGTGGCAATCTGGTGATGCCGCGGGTTGAATCCACAATCTGTAAATTACGGTTTCCGGCCGCGATTTTGGCCACAAGTTGCTTTTCAAAGGGAATATTCGCGGTGAAGAAAAGCGTGGCCCCAGCCAGGGCTGTTGCCTGCCGTGGGGTTGGCTCAAATGTATGCGGGTCTCGTCCTTTGCCGACCAAGGTATGCACTTCCACCGCATCGCCACCGATTTTTTCGGCCAAGAACGCCTGGGGTGGCACGGTGACAAAGATATGCGTTTTTGTCGTTAACGGCGAAGTTGCAACAGCAGCAAGGCAGTTGGTCGTAAAGCAGCAGATAGTTGTTGCAAAAACAACAGCGGTTGTCAGGATTTTGGGGAGGTTTAATGTCGGCATGGGATATCGTCGGTTCCGCAGACCAGATGCACTGCTTTGCACGCATCGCATTTATGCAGGGAATGCGTGTTGAGGAATTTGGCCCAGTGCGCTCGTTGTTCCGAAGTCATAATGCCGGTGCCCTGGCAAAGCGGACAGCTGTTTTCCAGTGCATTTAATATGGCGGTCCTGATAAACTCAGATTTATTCGGGACGTTGTCCAGGGCTTTGGCAAGTGTTTCATCGGCCTTAAAGGTGATGGTTTCCGGCTTTTTATTGCGCATCTTTCTCCTCTGTGTGCATAATAATACTGCCTGACCGTAATACAAAGTATTACCTGTGTAAATCGTTATATCGATAAGTTCGCGGCTGTCGGCCTTAATTTTTCGCATTGAAAAGGGAGGTTGCTTCTTCGTTCCCGTATGGTATATATATAAAAAGTAGCATTTTCTTTGGTTGTATATTTGAATGGCACACCATAATCGTTGTCACCTGGAAGGGGTTTCTCATGTTTGGACTCGGAATGCCTGAACTCATCGTTATTCTGGTGATAATCGTCATCATTTTCGGAGCGGGCAAATTGCCTGAAATCGGTGCGGGAATAGGACAGGGCATCAAGAATTTCAAAAAAGCCACCCGCGATGCTGACAAGTCGGAAAAAATCGAAGAAAAAGATAAGGAAGGGACCTCTGGTTCCGCCTGATTCGATATTATTATTTGAATGGTCTGAATTTATACAAGGAGAATGAATATGTTTGGCTTAGGTACTCCGGAATTGGTTATTATCTTGGGGATTGCCTTTCTGGTCTTTGGCGGAAAGAAACTGCCGGAAATTGGCTCAGGCCTTGGACAGGCCATTTCTTCCTTTAAAAAAGGGCTGCATGAGACGAAAGAAGCTGTGCCTGGAGTGAAAGAGGTTGCTTCTCTCAAGGAGGAAGTCAGCAAGGTGAAGGAATTGGTTAAGTAACGTTACAGGGTGTGATTTTTTGAGTGCACAGGGCAGGCGGATACAATGTATCTGTCTGCCCTTTTTTGTCTCATATCCTGCTTGTAATCTCAGGTATTCACCATATACAATATGCCTTGCTGTACGAGGCGGTAAACTGCCGCCGCATTTCTTTTATCCGCTCCGCGTTACATACAATACATTTGCTGGAGGTTGTATGACAGTATTGCATCGCATCTTTTTGCTCCGAGGAAGCAATCTTGGGCGTCAGGGTATGGTTTTTTGTTTTCTGCTTGGTTGCTTTTTTCTTGTCAGTTCCGTTGTTCCTTCCGCCGCCTCGGATAATCCCGATCTTGTCAAAACGATCCAGGGGCAGAAAAAGGAAATCATCAATGGGTGGCCTGCTCTTCGGACGGTAAAAAAATTGCAGCAGCCGGAGATGA
>VMSS01000021.1 GCA_013791995.1 Desulfurivibrio sp.
CGGTCTGTCGCAGCACCGTGGATTTTCCTGCCATGTTCGGCCCGGTGACGATCAGGACCTCTTCGCTCTCCTGGTCAAGGTGAATATCGTTTGGTACAAAGCTGCCCGGCGGCAGGGCGCGTTCAATTACCGGATGGCGGCCTTCCTTGATGATGATTGCCTCACCCGCATTGACCAGAGGTTTGGTGTAGCGGTATTTTTGAGCGCCTTCGGCCAGGCAGCAGAAAAAATCGATCCGGGCCAGGCAGCCGGCGGTATGGAGAATTCGGGAGGACGCTTGGGCAACCGTGGTCCGGATCGCGCTGAAGAGGCGGTATTCCAGCTCCAGCCGTTTGTCCTGCGCCCCGGTTACATTTTCTTCAAACTCCTTGAGTTCCGGGGTGATGAAGCGCTCGGCGTTGACCAGCGTCTGCTTGCGGATAAAGTCGTCGGGCACATTGACAAGCTGTCCTCGGCTTATTTCGATGTAGTAGCCAAAGATTTTGTTGAAGCCGACCTTCAGATTGGTGATGCCGGTGCGGGTGCGTTCACGGGCTTCAAGGCCGAGGATCAGCGACTTGCCGTCATGCTGGAGGCTGACCAGATGGTCGAGTTCCTTGTTATAGCCGCGCTTGATGAGATTGCCTTCCCGTAAGGTCACCGGAGCATCTTCACGGATCCCAACGTCCAGCAGGGTATGGAGTTCGGCCAGTGCGTCCAGGGTTGCACCGAGGTCGGCCAGCAGTCCGTGGGCTCCACCCAGCATTTCTTTGATCATGGGCAGTTGGGTCAGGGAACTTTTAAGCGCCGTGAGATCACGGGCATTGGCTGTACCCAGCACCACCCGGCCATTCAACCGCTCCAGATCATAGACCTTGGTCAGCAGTTGGCGGAGATCCTCCCGGAGACGGGGAGCGAGGTACAGCTGTTCCACGGTGTCCAGTCGTTGCCGGATGGGTTCAACCTCCTGCAGGGGAAAGAGCAGATTTTTCTTGAGCAATCGTGCCCCCATGGGGGTTTCGCACAGATCCAGAGTGTCCAGCAGCGAACCCTCACGGGTTCCGCCGGTGATGGTCTGGGTGAGTTCCAGATTGCGGCGGGAAGACTCGTCCATGAGCAGGATATTGTCGAATTCGATGGGAGTGAGCCGCTCGATATGGTCAAGGGCGGCTTTCTGGGTTTCCTGCAGATAGAGGAGCAGTCCGCCTGCCGCACCAACTCCGGCACGCATCTCCTCGCAGCCGAATCCCGCCAGATTGACCACCCGGAAATGTTCCAGCAGGTTCTGTCGCGCCATCTCCGGCTGAAAGCCTGAGGGCGGCCGTTTGGTCAGGCAGCTTTGGGGCAGAATGGTCAGCAGCTCGTCGGCCAGAGGCGAATCTTCCCCGGGTTCTTCCGGCAGCAGGATTTCCGAGGGGGATAGGCGGCCGAGTTCATCGAGCAAAGCGGCGAGATCTTCCCGTTCGCTCACCAGAAACTCGCCGGTGGACAGATCAAGCAGGCTCAGGCCCCATTCTTTGCCCTTATGGCAGACAGCGGCAAGATAGCGGTTGTCCTTGTCGTCCAGCAGTTGCTCATCGGTGACCAGGCCCGGAGTCACAACCCGGACCACCTCGCGGCGGACAATACCCTTGGCTTCTTTCGGGTCTTCCACCTGCTCGCAGATCGCTACCTTGAAACCAGCCTTGATCATCTTGGCCAGATAGGAGGAGACCGCGTGATACGGGATACCGCAGAGGGGCACCCGGTTTTCGTCATCCTTGCTGTTGCGGGAGGTGAGGGTGATGCCAAGCACCTTGGAGGCGGTCACGGCATCGTCAAAGAACATCTCGTAGAAATCGCCCAGCCGGTAAAAAAGAATGGCGTCCTGATGCTGTGCCTTAATCTCAAGGTACTGCTGCATCATGGGGGTGATTTTTACGGAACCGGGTGTGGTTTTGGCCATGGGTTATTCAGTAAGTCGTTGCAATATAGACAAGAACGGCTCCTCAAGAGTAACGCAGAGGCGCACTGAAAAATAGAGAGGAAGAAAGTATTGAAAAATCTGCGTCGTGCGCCTTTCCTTCAGGGAGTGATAGGTGTTTTTGCTGGAAATGTCAAGAAAAGCTCACGAAAATTGCGGGGTTATGGGGTTTTCGGCAGAGAAATTTTCGAAATCAGGAGGGGTGAAAGTCCGGGAGCAGCCTGGCAAAGGTATTGTTGATGTGCTCCGGGATGGTGCGCACTTCGGCCAGTATGGTCATGTAGTTATGGTCCCCATGCCAGCGCGGCACGATGTGCCAATGCAGATGGCTGGCTATGCCTGCGCCTGCAACTTCGCCCAGATTCAGACCGATGTTGAAGCCGTCCGGCTGGAGGTGGCGACGCAGAATGGAAGTGCAGCGCGTGAGCATGGCGCTCAAACCGTTGTTTTCCTCGATGCTCAGCGCCTCGATATCCGCCACATGTCTGGCCGGAGCCACCAGCAGATGGCCGTTGGCATAAGGGAAGCGATTCATCAGAACAACCAGTAGCCCGTCGCGATAGAGGATAAGGTCTTCGATGGAATGAGTCAGATCCGGCGAAGCGCAGAAAAAACAGTCTTTGGTGCCGCCCTTGTCCTCGATATACGCCATCCGCCAGGGTGTCCAGAGAGTTTTCATAGTTTGGCCTGGATTTGATAAATTTGACATTGCAAGGTTTCGCCAACTTCCAGAATGGCAAAGGTACCGCCTCCTCCGGAGTAACCGGTGCCGGTGAAACTGCCGGGGTTGATATAGAGGATTCCGCCAAGGCGGTGGCATACCGGTTTGTGGGTGTGGCCGTAAACAATGCAGTCCGCCTCCGGGAAGATATCGATGAGGCGTTCTTCAAAATCATAGGTGTTGCCGGCCCGGTGGATCAGGCCGATGGTGAAGCCACCCACCTGTATTTCCTTGTGGGTCGGCAGATGTTGGCAGGCGAAAGCCGAGCACATATTGCCGTGCACCGCATGAACCTCTTTGCCGGGAAAGGCGGTAAGGATTGTCGGGTCGGTAAGGTCTCCGGCATGGAGGATCATGTCCGTGCCATGGAAGCAGACCTCCGCGATTTTTCTAAACGTCTCGGTGGGATGGGAAAGATGTGTGTCGGAAAGGATGCCGATTTTAACAGGATTCATCGTTTGCGCGTTGCATAAGGTCAGGGTCAAAGGGTGTCATGGTTGCCATGGACTTCGGATATATCAGTGTAGACGAGAAAGGCTGCAAATCGCAAGTAGAGAAAAAACCGGAGGTCGTAAGCGTTATGGAGCCAGGAGAGGTTGGAGCACCGCTTCGGCTTGGGGTGCAGATACTCCTGTAAGAACGAGGCGTTTATCGCGGCTGTTTTCGCCGCCGGCAAGGGTAACGGCGGCCTTGGGGACTTTGAAAAGTTTGGCGAAAAATTGGATTATCGCCGCATTTGCCTTGCCATCCACCGGAGGCGCGGTGATGCACAGTTTGATCGCATCGCCGTGGAGACCGGCGATGCGGGTGCGGGACGATTTGGGCTGCACATGGATGAACAGGCTGATTGAGTTGGTGTCAGCCTGTTCCCGCAGATAGGTCACAGGGGTGATTCGTCGGGGTTGAAACGGGTCGTCTTTTTTTCTTTGGCGGCCTCCAGGCCCTCGGCAAAAGAAACGGCCGGTTCGTGGTCTTCAAGAGGATCTTCAAGGCTGAACGCCATGTCGCCGTCAAGGTCCGGGAGAATGGTATCCACGTCCTCATCCTCATCATCCATGTTCAAAATGTTTTTTGGAGCAGAAAGGGATGACGGCAGGGCAATGTCCTGGGGATCGAAGCTCTCTCCCGTGTCATCTGGCCCAGCCCCCCAGCCGCTGTCCGGGATGTCGATCTTGACGTAGAGATCGGAAAGGTCTGCTTCATCGGATGCAGCCGGGCTGCTGTCCTGAAGTGGCCGACGGGTTTCGGTTTCAACCGTGGCACGGGAACGGGGGGTTGCGCCATACATGTTGCCACGGGGAGACTCAGGCTGGCGGGGTGACGGACTGAAGTGCTCCGCTGCCCGTGCATTGTCAGCAGGCTCAGTGTCCAGCATGTGCAGGTAGGATTTCAATTGCTGGCGCAGTTCATCCCTGGCCTGTTCCCTCAGCGATTTGAGGGTTTCAATTTTCTTTTTCAATTCGGCAATTTCGTGATTGGCGTCATCCCGGCGCAGACGTGCTTCCTCCTGGGCTTCGGCCACTATTGCTTCAGCCTCTTCCCGGCTTCTTTCCTTCATTCCGTCGGCGACATTCTGGGCTGCGATAATGGCGCTCTGGAAGGATTTCTGCTGGTTCTGGTAGGTGGCCAGATCCTTTTCCAGGGTTTCCAGCCTCCCTTTGAGCTTCTGATTTTCCTCGGAAACCGTCTGGAAAGCCGAGGCGATTTTTTCCAGAAAATCGTCCACCTCTTCAACATCAAAACCGCGAAAACGGACATGGAACTGCTGGGATTGGATGTCTTGTGCTGTGAGTATCATGCCTCAGCTCCTTAGATTATGCCTCGAAAAAATGAAGGTCTCGTAAAGAAGACACCGGTCAATACCGCCAATTATCGCCGTTTCAGCCGATGATTGACACAAAAAAAGCACGGCAGCAAAGCAAAGAAACGACAACTGTCAACAGTACGATTTCAACAAAACCACCCGGTTCATCCTATGGTTTTCGCAAAGTGATGCAAGGTGGGGACCAGAAAACTCCGCAAAAAAATCAGGGCGAGAATAAGAATCATGGGCGAAAGATCGAGCCCGCCACCAAAAATCGGGACGAAACGACGGATGCGGGAGAGCACCGGTTCGGTGATCTCGTTGAGAAAGCGGACAATGGGGTTGTAAGGGTCGGCGTTTACCCAGGAAATGATGGCCCTGCCGATGATGACCCACATGTAAGCGCTCAGGGTAAAGTCAACCAGGGTGGCCAATGCGCCTAAAAAATTACCGATAACAAACATAGCATTCCTCTTTGGTGAGCAAAAAAAGGGTAACCGGGATGCGCAGTCGCGAAAATCCCGGGCAGGTTACAGGGCGATGATGCGGTCAGCCACGGCGATAATCTCCAGGCTGGCTTTACTATCCGGCGCACCAAGCAAAAAAGGTTTCTGCTGGCGGATGGCCATGGAGACACTTTTGTCCTGCGGCATGGTGCCCAAGGTAAGGGGGGTGATCTTCAGGAACCGTTCGAGAACCATGCTCATGTTCGCGAAGACATCCTGGCCTTCTTTTTTGGATTGTACACTGTTTATCAGCAGGTGAAAGTGCTTTCTGTCGTGGCGAGTATGGAGAACCTTGATCAAAGCGTAGGCGTCGGTGAGAGAGGTCGGGTCCGGGGTCAGGATGACGATGTTTACCTGGCTCCAGGTGTTGAACCAGAGCACCGAGTCGCCGATTCCGGCGGCTGTGTCGATGAGGACATAATCAAAGCGGTCGATGATTTCTTCCAGGCTGCTGGTGAGAAAAACCTGTTCTTCGTACGAGAGGTTGGCCATTTCCGGCACACCCGAGCTGGCCGGCAAAACCTGAAATTTCGGATTGATCTCCACCAGGGAGCTTGCCAGATCACGGCCTTCTTCGATGGTCTCCCGGATGGTGTGCCGGACGTTGAGTCCCAGCACCACATCGACGTTGGCCAGCCCCAGATCGCCGTCGATAAGGAGGACGGATTTGCCTTTCTGGGAAAGAGCAGTGGCCACGTTCACCGAAAAGGAGGTTTTGCCGACTCCGCCTTTGCCGCTGCTGATGCAGATGGTTTTCGGAGAGCGTTTGGTTTTCGCGGTCATGGGCGAGTTCCTTCTGCAAAAAGCTGTAAGTGTGACGGACACCTAACAACGAGGGCCGTAAAAAAGCAACAAATCATGCAGCAATACCTGCCGCACGCGAACTCTTTCGTGGCTGCATCCAAAGCTGAGCGCGTTCCTCCACCGTCACCTGGCAGGAATCCTCGGAGTGGGCGGCAGCGCTTTGGCAGATGGCGTCGGAACCTGTCTCGGCGGCGCGGGACAGTTCGGCTTCGGCCAGGGCCAAGAGTTGATCCGGGGCGATTGTTTCATAGGCATGGCAGACGGCAATTCCCATGGCCAGTTTTACGTTTTTGCTGAAAGCAGCGTGGCGCATGATGCTTTTGATTTCTTCTGCCCGTTTTCTGGCTTTGCCCACCGTGGTGCCTGGCATAATCAGAGCCAGACCGTTTTTTTGGAATCCGGAGAAAACATCCCCTTGGTGCAGGCAGGGTGCAAGCGTTGCTGCTGCCTGTTTTGTCAAGATGCTGGAACCCGATTCGGTGTTGTGCTTGGAAAGTGTGATCAGCAGAAGGGCGCTGGGCAGTCTGGTCTGCTGGACCCGGCCAAGCTCCAGCGTAAGTTGCTGGCGGAGCCATGCTTTGTCAGGTAGTTCTTCGTCAGTTTGGCCGCATGGTGGAGTGGGAGACTGGTCTGCCAAGCGAAGCCCGGCAAGAGCCGAAGCCACCTCCGGTCCCGGAATGGTATCGTCGACGAGCAGCAGACCAAAAGGACCATGCTTTTTGCCGGTAAGCCTGATGGCGCGGACAGGGTGCAGGCTGGCCTGTTCCTCAAGGCTGCGATAGAGCAGGGCCGTATCCGAGGGGGCTTTCCTGCTCATGCCACCCTGCTGCCGGGAGAAACCGGGCCGGATACCGCAGAAAGCACGAGCCGGTCTCCTTCCTTGGCGGCGAGGACCATGCCGTGGGAGGCCACGCCCATCAATTTGGCCGGTTTGAGGTTGGCGACAATGATCACCTGTCGGCCAATAAGTTCTTCCGGCTGGTAATGCTGGGCAATGCCCGCGACAATGGTGCGTTCTTCCGGGGCCTTGACCGTCAGCTTGAGGAGGCGGTCCGATTTGGCGATTTTTTCTGCAGCGATGATTTCCGCCACCCGTAATTCCAGTTTTTGGAAGGCGTCAAAGGTGATGAGTCCCTCGGCTTCCGACGCGGTTTCGGGGGTGGATGCTTTTTCTGTGCCTGGTTCTTTCAAAACCTTGGTTTTCTGTGGTTGCGGCTTGTCTTTTTCTTTTTGCTGCAGTCGGGGGAAAAGCTGCGGCCCAGGGGTGATGGCGCTGCCCGGCACGAGCCGGCCCCATACTCCACAGTCGTTGAGATTGGTTTCGCCGGCTACACCCAGGGCCTGGGCCATTTTGTCGGCGGTTTCCGGCATGATGGGGCGCAGGATCAGGGTGATGAGCCGGAGCGTTTCCAGCAAGGTGTAGAGCACCGAAGCCAGACGGCCCGCCTGTTGCGGATCCTTGGCCAGTTCCCAGGGTTGGGTGCTGACGATATATTTGTTGGCTCGGCTGATTACTTCCCATACTGCACCCAGCGCCCGGTGGAAGGCAAAATTGTCCATGTGCTCGCGGTACTGGGCCAGCATGGCCAGGGTGGCTTCGGCAAGTTCGCGGTCTTGGTCCGATGGCGTCTCCGGTTGCGGCACGGAGCTGTGCGCAAAGTTTTTCACCATGGTCAGCGAACGGGAAAACAGGTTGCCCAAGTCGTTGGTCAGATCAGAATTGTGCCGGGCCACCAGGGCGTCGAGGGAAAATCCGGAGTCAAGGCCAAAAGACATCTCGCGGAGCAGGAAGTAGCGCACCGAATCCGCGCCGAATTCCGCGACCAGTTCGCCGGGCCGCACCACGTTGCCCAGGCTTTTGGACATCTTGGTGTCATTCATGTTCCAGTAGCCGTGGACATGCAGCCGCTTGTACGGTGCAACCCCCATGGCCTTGAGCATGGTGGGCCAGTAGATGGCGTGGGGTTTGAGAATGTCCTTGGCGATAACATGCTCGGCCACGGGCCAGTACCGGGCAAAATCAGACCCTTCCGGATAACCGAGGCCGGAGAGGTAGTTGATCAGGGCGTCGAACCAGACATAGGTGACAAAGCGGTTGTCAAAGGGGAGCGGAATGCCCCAGGTGAGTCGGGTGGTGGGCCGGGAGATGCAGAGATCTTCCAGGGGCTCCTTGAGAAAGGAGAGCACCTCGTTGCGGTAGCGTTCCGGGGTGATGAATTCCGGATGGTTATTGATGTGGTCGATGAGCCACTC
>VMSS01000127.1 GCA_013791995.1 Desulfurivibrio sp.
ACGCATCAAACAAGCAGAGCAGTGACAGTAAGTTGATTGCCGAGTTGCGTTCACTCAGAGCAGCAAATGATCGCCTGAAGGCACTGCTCGCACAGAACGGGATTGCCTGGCAAGAGGATGCCCCTGACACAAAAGGCATTGGCTGGTTGGCTCAGGCGTGGCTTTGTCAGCGGTCTTTCTTTTATGCAATGGGATGAGAAGGACCGTCTTCATCGGGATTACACAACTATCGCTGATTCCATGCGCCGTTTTATGAAAGTTGATGACATTCACGCTCTGTACCTCTACACGGTCTTGCCAGGATTTTTGCGATAAATGACGCTGGGTGCGCCATCGACATATATCCCTTCGAGATAAGAGAGTTTTCTTGGCAACTGTTGCACCGTGCCCCTGGTAATCAGAAATGTTGCTTTCCGACCGATAGTAAGCGTTCCCAATCTCTCCATTCGGAAGAATCTGGCTCCATTTTCCGAGGCGCAGCGGATGGTCTCCTCCAATGAATAGCCGGCCTTGATGAACAATTTCATCTCCTCGGCCATCGACTCGCCATGGAGTATGCCCACACTGCCAGCGCCAGTTCCAACAGCCGTTGTCACGCCAATTTTTCTGGCAAAACGCAGCTGCGTCAATTGCTCAGCAAGCATCTTTCTCCATAAATCCTCCGCTCCGGGGACCGGTTTTCCCGGCGCCACATAGCGCAGAGAGAAGCGGCAGCAAACATCCCCACCGGTACCCGTGCCGTCCAAGGCATTCTTAGCCCGCAGTACGCTAGGAATCCACAGCACATTCTTCTCCGCCATTTTCCTGAGATTATCCTCACCCATCATGTATCCCTGTTCGATGGCATCACACCCCGCCTCAAGCGCCTCCCCTACCTGTTGCCGGCCATTGGCCACCACCACCGCTTTTTTTGCGCCTCTGTGCTGCAAAATTCGGCACATCTCTTCATGATTAAGCCGAGGATCAGGGGGGTGCTCGTCTTCGATATTGCCGGAATACCCGAGTTTAAGAAAATCACCGCCTGCCGAGGCGCCAGCTGCACAATCCTGACTGCTCCGGCAGAGACGACCCGATGTTCGAATGTCTATCATACTCTCCTGCTCTATCCCCTCTTGATACGATTCCATCAGATCGGCGATATCATCACTCTCGGCCACCCCCTGCACTCCGTGTAGATGGCAATAGCGGCTATGTTGCCTAAGCATCAGAGCCTTTTCCCTAAAGCCGGCCTCTTCAATCGATAACCGTACCTTACTATCCACGGAAGGTGATCTCGACAGGGAGACGCTGCAGTCTACCAGCGCCGGCACAATGGTACAGTGCGAGAAATCATCGATTACAGCCTCGTCATTGCGGGGAAGATCTACCGCGGAGTCAATGGCGGTAATAACACCGTCCTTCACTGTCAGAAAGACATTCCTGCGCACATCGGCGCCGCTGCCATCGACAAAGCTTCCCGCCACTATAAATCGTGTTTCGCCCATGGATATTTAGTTTCCTTCCCTATGCGGTATTGATGTCGCTACGGTCACTGCAGAACTGAAAAATAGCCTGCTCACGCTTGATCTGCCATAATCAGAATCCGCCAAGCCCAAGCAAAGAGAAATTCAAGCGGATTAAATCTCGCTAGTGGATCTCCTGACAAACTGCCTGAATTCAACTCGCAGCTACCAGGAACGAGAGCTACTATTCCCGGGTAAAATCAACATAAATAGACTATAATAACAGCCAAGAGAAGACTGCCGACCAAAGTGCCCTTTTGACCGTTTACCTGAAATTACTTGCCAAAATGCAATGACCAAGAGAGAGACAACACAAGGTTTGGTTTACTCGACCGACACAGGTCGAACATGTCCGGGCTGCGGGCATCCGCTTAAGCAGTGTTGCTGCAGCAAAGAAAAAAATCGCCCCCAGAGCGACGGGGTGGTGCGGGTAAGTCGGCAGACCAAAGGCCGCAAAGGGAGCGGTGTCTGTGTCATATCCGGGCTAACTCTCAACGACACAGAACTTAAAGAGCTAGCCAAACGACTTAAACAGCACTGCGGATCAGGAGGCTCCGTAAAGAACGGAGTTATTGAAATCCAGGGAGACCATCGCGATGCCCTGGTGAAGACCTTAACACAACTGGGACATAAAGCCAAAGCGGCCGGAGGGTGAACCCAAAACCCACGTTGAGCTGAAAATTACCTCGGGAAGAGGCACAACCATCCATTTCAGATCTGCTGACGTTGCAAGGCCTCCATATAGCCAACATCCACCGGCAAATCATCCTGCCGTGCAGAAGCCACCGCCAATTCATCGCACCGTTCATTCATAGGATGGCCGGCATGACCTTTCACCCACTTAAAAGTAATATCCAGGTCCTCAACGAGGTCCAGCAATTCAGCCCATAGATCGGGGTTAATCGCGGGCATTTTGTCGGATTTCACCCACCCTTTTTTCCGCCAGCTCTTTGCCCACCCTTTGACGATGCCGTTGACAACATAACTGGAATCGGAGTAGAGCGTTATCGGCTTATCCCGGCGCTCAAGCTCCCGGAGAGCGACAATGCAGCCCATGAGTTCCATGCGGTTATTGGTCGTCAGTTTATAACCACCGGACCGTTCTTTTCGCTCACCATTATAGATCTGAACGATGCCATAGCCGCCAGGGCCAGGATTATACCGAGCGCCACCATCGGTGTAAATCGTCACCTCACCACTTGTAGACGAGGTGCCTGAATGTAGCGACGAAATAACAGGCTCTTTACCGGTATTTTTTTTCACTGCTGCCGGCTGACTGTAAACCGGATTTTTCATCCACCCTTCGGCTTCGGCTCGGGTTGTAAACCCTTTGAATTTTGCTCCGGGATAGCCTATCACCTGTGCCTGTGCAGCGGGCCAGTTATCATAAATTCCGGGTATGCGGCCGGAGGCAATTGCATAATATTTTTTTAACGCCATCTGAATTCTCTTAAATTAACCGTTCCGGAGACAGCTCTGCTGACTCGTCCCCTCTTTCTCTGACAATCGGCAGCTCAGACCAATTTGTGGTGTACGCAGGAGACTTATCATCCTTTTCTGCTCAGCCAATCTCCATAAAGATCGGCATTGAACCCCACAATGAAGTCATCGTTCACCCGCAGAGTTGGAGCTCGCAAATTACCACTCGGCCCCATAACCTGTTTAAGAATTTCCGACTTGCCATCGCTGTGAGGATTCCAGTCTTGCACCTTTGCGCCTTTAGCCGTGATGATGCTCGTGGCTCCCTTGAGTAGATCCCAGGCACTTTCGCTGTCAATCCTTACAGTACGTGCATCAACAACGGTCGAAACCGTCACCCGTTCAGCGGCAAGAACCTCTTGCGCGTTGAGGCATGACTTTCACCCTTTCCGCAGGTATGCCCAGTCTATTTTCATAATTCGTCCTCTGTTAAACCGTTCGATATCCCATCATAATCCTTCACCGTAAAAAAGCGATAAAACAGTTTCACGGTTACAAATTCATCAGAAATACGAACCTACCTAAACGCCGCCGCGCTGTCGGCAGACAGAAACTGACCTGTTTCTAACAGCCACTGGCAATAAAAATAATTGCCAACATTGATACTGTCAAGATATAATAAATAGAAAAGTACTAGCTCTACCTGAAACATCTTTCCGTGGATTCAAGAACGAAGCGCAACTTTGACAATCTCGCAAAAAGTCCGGGGATGGCTAAGCAAAAGGTGCGATATACAGGTAAGCGATCGAAGAGAGACTCCGAGGCGCGGGGTGTGTTTTGTGAGTGAGGCCATACATATGGTATGCCGAACGAGCAAAACCGCCACGCAACGCAGTAGATCGGACTTTTTGCGACGCCAT
>VMSS01000265.1 GCA_013791995.1 Desulfurivibrio sp.
AAATGTCAGCAAAATCCATGCAATTGTGTGGTTGAGATTGCCACTACGGTACCTGAAATCAGCCTGACGGTCCATTGTTAGCGGCGGCGTGAAAATGCTGTAAAAATGGCGGTTTGAAAATGTATCATTTTTAAGTGTTGAGCCGGCCGGGTATAATCGGCCGGCTGATGATAAGGCCGTATCAGTTTTCAATGACATCTTTCATGCGGTAGCTTTTTCCTTCAATGATGACCGTTTCCGTGTGGTGCAAGAGACGATCGAGCAAAGCCGAAGTCAGGGTGGCGTCATTGTTGAAGATTTTCGGCCAGTCTTTAAAGGCGCGGTTTGTGGTGATAATGACCGAGCCCTGTTCATAGCGTTGGCTGATGATTTGGAAAAGCAGATCTGCGCCGCTCTTATCGATAGGCAGATATCCCAATTCGTCGAGCATCAATACAGAAGGCTGGTGATACTTTTTCAGCTCCTGTTTAAGGCGGCCGGTGGTCTGGGCGGCCAGCAGGTTGTTGACGGCATCGATGGCGGTGGTAAATAAGAGCGTATGGCCTTTGAGGCAGGCTTGGTAGCCGAGGGCGGTGGCCAGGTGGGTTTTCCCGAGCCCGACGCCGCCCAGAAAGACCACGTTGCTTTTGTCGTTGATGAAGTTGAGCCTGAACAGGTTTTTTACTTGCAGCTGGTTGATTTTTTTAGGCCAGTTCCATTTAAACTGTTCCAGGGTTTTGATTTGAGGGAAGCGGGCCTGGCAGATGCGGCGCAAAGTGGCGCGGTCGCGACGCTGGTCGGCTTCGGCATTTGTCAGTTCCGCAAGATAGTGGACATGGGTCCATTGCTTATGGGCGGCCTGCTTTGCTACCGCATCGTAATTGTCTCGGAAGAAACAGAGTTTAAGATAATTGAACTGCTGTTCAAGGGGCGGCTGATTGTCCTGTGTCGTGGTCATTTGGGTTCTCCTTCGGTTGAGAATCGATTATAGATAGCGAGATCGGGTTTTTCCACGTCGAGATCCAGCAGGTCCTGCCGGCGCGTTAAGTGCAGAGCGCCGGGTTCAGGCAGTTTGCGGGTGCGTTGTTCCAGCAGGTTGGCGATGTATTCGCACGAAAAAGCCTGGAAGAAAAAGGCGTCTTCGATCGCCCGTGTCACCGGATCTTTACCGTAGATTTCGCTTAAGGCGACGATTTGGCGGATATGATGCAGCGGATTCATGCGGCGCTGTTCAAGCTGCCGGTAATAGTCGTCGGCCTTTGGATGCAACGTCAAAAAGTTCATGAAGATTTTCTGGTCTCTTGCTTTTTTTCGTTGCGCCATCAGGGCTTTTGGGTGATCGGGCAGCTCAAAGTCTTTTCTGCGATCATAGCTGCGGACATGCCGGGCAATGAGTTTGTCCTGGTGGTAGATGCACAACCGATCCGGATAGGTTTTAAGTGTCAGAGGCTGTCCGGCCAGTTCAGCCGGCACGCTATAGTGGTTGGTGTCCAGAAGGACCCGGAACTGGCGGGAGGCTCTGACCTGATCGATGCCGGCAATATCGTAGAGATGGGCCGGCAGCGGGTTAAGGCGTTGTCGCTCGTGTTCGAACATCTCGATCGGTTTTTTAGCGGTTTCGCCGTGGATGCGCACATTGGCAATATTGTCGAGCCACTGGACGGCGGCCGGATTCAGGGCATTAAAGTCGGGGAGTTGCAGACCGGACAAAAAATTCTTTTTGACATAGCCGACGCCGTTTTCAACCCGGCCTTTTTCATTGCCCTTTCCCACAGAGCAGGGAGCGATGCTAAAGCCGTAGTGATTGGCAAAGTC
>VMSS01000062.1 GCA_013791995.1 Desulfurivibrio sp.
CGAAATACTGGTTGAACGGATCAAGGCAGCCCACCAGGCAAAAAAGAGCCTGCTGGACAGCTCCGCCACTGCTGCGGCCTTCGCCGAAGCAGGAGAATATGACACCGCCAGGGACCTGTTGAAACAATAACTCCTTGGCAATCTTTCCAGACAGGGCCAGACCGGAATGCACAAACAGACCGTATCCATAAACCGTCATTTCATCGTCAGCGGCGAAGGAATTGAAATTAGGCCGCTGAGAGTAGCTCCTTTGTCCGAAGGATATCCGACGGAAGGCAGATTTCCGACCCTCCTGGAACTGGAACAGGAATATGTGCAAAGGGTGCTGGACCATGTCGCGGGCAACAAATCGCGGGCAGCGGAGGTGCTCGGCATAGATCGGGTTTCTCTGTGGCGAAAGCTGAAAAAACTGGAAAATCTCGCCACCCCTGTTTCCACTCCGCTTCGGGAATACTCCGACCGTCCATGAATACTCTTCAGTTAAAACACCAAAAGGGGCATAATCCCCCGCTCTGTATTTGCTCACCAGTGCTGCAGATGCGCGAAACAGGCCTGCTACGGGGCCTATGCGAGCACGCCGGGACAGCTAAGCGAGCACAGCGAGACTGCGAAGCAGATGCGGTGCTGCTGAGCAATTACCGCCCATGAAGATGTACACAGCCACCATCCCCGCCAGCGCCCTCAACGTCCGCTCGCGCGAGTCGTACTACGCGCGGCAGAAGCGGCTTTTTTTCCTGGTCATCATTCTGGTTCCCATCATCCCTCTGCTGTTCATCAGCTGGACCGCCTCGCGTTTTTATCAGCAATCATGGATGGATAAGACCACCGTGGAGCTGACCAGCCTGGCAAACAGTCGCCGGGAGATCATCGACCTTTTCCTCGACAACCAGGAAAATACCCTGGCCGGATACGCCGAACTCTACGACTTTGCCTGGCTGAACACCCCCGGCAATATTGAAAAACTTTTTAAAGCCATGAACCACCATGGCGTCATCGTCGATCTGGGGCTCATCGCCCAGGATGGCAGCCACCGAAGCTACACCGGCCCATTTGCCGAGGACCTGAAAGACAAAAATTACGCCAAGACCCACTGGTTCGCGGAGGTCATGCAGAACGGCAGATACATCAGCGATGTGTTTACCGGCTACCGGGGCGTACCCCATATCATCGTGGCGGTGACCGACCCCTCCCGCTCCTGGGTTTTACGGGCCACAATCAATTCCGAACTATTCAATTCCTTGCTGGCCAACACCGAGGTCGGACCGGGTGGAGATGCCTTTATCCTCAACCAACAAGGCGTGTTGCAAACGCCAAGCCGGTTAGGCCTCACCGCTCTTCCCCTCGGAGAAGAAGGTCTTCTCGCCACAGGCGGCGCCTTGACCATCCATCACTCCCAGGATGCCCTGTATGCCTCCACCGGGATGAAGAACAACACCTGGAC
>VMSS01000199.1 GCA_013791995.1 Desulfurivibrio sp.
CGACAGCAATCGCCTGCTCAGTGCCGCAAGTGACCGAAAATCTGACTTTGTCGCCCGCGCTTCCCACGAGCTGCGGACCCCTCTAACCTCCATCAAGGGTTCCATGGAATACGTCACCGCCCGGCTGGCTCGCCTTTCTCCCCAGGAGGCCGGCAACTGCCCGCAGGAGGAACTCCGCGACTTTTTTCAGCTCATCACCAAAAACACCGACCGGCTGATCCGCATGGTCAACACCATGCTTGACATCGAACGAATCGAGATGGGGATGACCTCGGCCATGCACTATGCCGGACTTGATCTGGCCGTGGTCATCCGCGAGACGGTCGTCGGACTTGCTTGTCTTGCCGAAGAAAAGGAGGTGTGGATCACCAGCCTGCTGCCGGAAAACCTGCCGCTGCTGGCCGACGAGGACAGAATCAGGCAGGTGCTCACCAATCTGCTGGCCAATGCAATCAAGTTCACGCCCGATCAGTCAACCGTCACAATCCGGGCCTTTCTGGAAGAGGGGTTCGCCGTGGTCGAGGTTCAGGACCAGGGGGCTGGCATTCCGACAGCGATGCGGGAAAAGGTTTTTGACAAGTTCTATAAATTGGGCAATAAGGAAGGGAGCGGCCTCGGCCTCACCATCTGCCGGAGCATTATTGCCGCCCACGGCGGAGTCATCGGTGTGGCAGACAGCCGGGAATCAGGCGCCTGCCTCTATTTTTGGCTACCCGCCAGGGGGGAATGATGGAGAACAGAGCAATTTCTGCCACATTGCTGGCTATTGATGATGACCATGACATCCTCAAGGTCCTCAAGGCAAACCTTGAACTGCACGGCTTTACCCTGCTCACCGCCGATTCCCTGGCCGCCGCCCGGGCCATCCTCGCCGACCACAAACCCGATCTGGTGCTCCTCGACCTGATGCTGCCCGACGGTGACGGGTTGGAATTCTGCTGCGCCCTGAAATCCCTCCATCCCAACCTGCCGGTCATCATGCTCAGTGCCAAGGACAAGGTCTCGGACAAAGTCATCGGCCTGGAACTGGGGGCGGACGACTACATGGTCAAGCCATTTGAAACCCGCGAACTTTTGGCGCGCATCCGAGCCAGGCTCAGGCCGGCAGCCCCTCCCTCCCAATCCAGCATTATCAACGCCGGTGACCTTTCCATCGATCTGCGCAACCAGGCAGTAACGGTCCGGGGCGCAACCGTTGTCCTCACCCCCAAGGAGTTCCAGGTTCTCGCCTGTCTGGTGGAGAATCGCAACAATCTGGTGACCAGGGAAGAGCTCCGGCAGTGCCTCTGGAGCGACGCCAAGCTCTATGCCTGGAGCAGGGTCATCGATGTGCACATCCAACATCTCCGCCAGAAGATCGAGGCCAACTCGGCCGAACCGCGCTTTATTGTTACGGTGCCGGGGCGGGGGTATCGGTTTGATGAGTAGCAGGCCATCCAGAATGGAATGCCGATTCTAAAACCGGAAGGAAAGCGGTTTGCGTTCCCCGGTCATTTCCCGACAAGCATCAATGCAGGCGCCGCAGTTATGGCACTGGGAAGCAATTTCTCTACCCATGGGATTGAGGCCGAGCTGACACGCCTTGGCGCATTCGCGGCAGTGGATGCAGGCGTGCTCCCCCTCTTCGGCCATGACAACCCGCATGGTTCTCTTGGAGCGAAACAGACTAAGCATGCTGCCCACCGGACAGAGGTAGTTGCACCAGACCCTCCGGACAAGAAAGAGTTCGGCCAGGATGACGATTCCGATGAGCGCTAACTCAAGACCCACGGTTCCTTCGTAGATGAGGCGAGCGGTCTGGACCGAAATAATCCCCGGAGCCGAGAGCAGGCTGGCCAGGGGGAAACCGTACAGCAGGGTAATTGCCAGAATTACGGCCAGCACCACGTAACGGGCCGGCGAAACCGGACCCGGGGCAAAAAAACAGGTAAGCCCCAGCCGACGACCCACCGCATCGAATAATTCGGACAGGATGTTCTGGGGGCAGACCCAGCCGCAAAAGACTCGACCAAAAACCAGGGCGAAACCGGCCGGGATGAGAGCCGAGGCCAGGAGGGTGGTATCGATGGTCATGGTGGCAAGCAAGGGCTGGATAGCGATGAGTGGATCGGTGAGCAACAGCGGGCCGATGCCCACCGAATAAAAACTGCCGCTGACCGCGCTGATCCCGCGGCTGTTGAGCAGCGGCACCGCCACCATGCATGCGAGAGAAAGAACCTGAACAGTTCTGCGGATCGGGGTAATCTTCATCCTGGATCCCGGGGGATTACAATGATGGCTGCGGGATCGGCGGGGCAGACATGCTCGCAGATCCCGCAACCCACGCATTTTTTCTCGTTCACCACCGGCCGCAGTTCGCTATCCATGGTGATCGCCTCATTGAAGAGCGGGCAGTGGTCGTAACAACTCCGGCAGAAGGTTCCCTGCCAGGTAAGGCACTCTTTTTTGTTGATCCGCGCTGTACCCATCCTGACGTCTTCACGTTTTTTCACCCTGTTGTCCAGGACGCCGGACGGACAGACCGGCACACACTTCAGGCAGAGATAACAGGGGGATTGCCTGGCCCAGATGACCGGCGTCCCCATAATTGTCAACCCATCGAGCAACCCGGCGACTCGGATCGCCCGATAGGGACACGCCAAAGCGCATTTACCGCAGCGGATGCAACGGCCGAGGAAGTCCGCTTCCGGCAGCGCGCCCGGCGGTCTTAAAAAATATTTACTCATGGACACCCGCGTAGACGGGATACACCCCGACTACCCGTTCCACCGCAGCCAGCCGTTGCATGCCCTCGGTCAAGGCTGCCACCGATTCGGCCTCAATAACCGCGACGATCTCGTTCTCCTTGCTGCCGTATATCTCTGTATTCGGCAACCGTGCCAGGTCGGCCAGCACTGCTTCAGCCGCACCCGTTTCCGTTGCCACTACCACGCTTGCAATCGCCATTTTTTCACCATTCCCTTAAAAGTCTCATCCCCCCAGAAGTCTACGCTTACCTGCCGGGAAGGGTTAGGGTGGGAGGAAGCTCGGCGGATGTGATCATGCCTGCACCCTCACCCACCCCCCTCCCGTTGTATAGACCGGAGACATAGGTAACACCTGTTCGGGGAGATGGGTAACAGTTTTAAACATACTATGAAACTCTCAGATCAATTTGTGCAACACATTGTTGGCAGAAAAAAACCTTCATCATGCCATCTTCGCCGGCTGGCC
>VMSS01000239.1 GCA_013791995.1 Desulfurivibrio sp.
ACCGCGCCAGGCAAATCAAAAAATCGTTGTGCCGTTTCCAGGGAGACGTAGGCCAGAGCAGAATCATATTCATACATCCCGGTTTCAAAAACTCCGACAACCTCACAGGTGGAAACCTTGGGGATTATCCCCATGGGCGTCAAGGGACCTGAGGCCGATATCAACCTTACCCGATCATGGGTCGAGACATGCAACTGGGCGGCAAGCTCTTTGCCAAGGATAATACCGGGCAATGATCTTCTCTCAGTCTGTGTCGACGACAAAGCCGCGATTGAACCGGTGCGCAGATGTTTCCCCAGGCTGAGCACGCCTGGGGAGGTGGCAGGATCAAGGCCGCGCAACACCGCGCCGGTCCCGCCATCGCCACTGGTGATCATGGCCTGACTGTAAAGATACGGCGTGACCCCGCTCACCCCCTCAACAGTGCGAACCTTTGCGGCAATCTCCTCATACCCCACGATATTGCCGGTATAATCCTGAACCACGACATGAGAATTAATGCCCAGGATTTTGTCCCGGAATTCGGAGGTGAAGCCGGTCATCACCGCGAGAACCACGATAAGGGCCATTACCCCGACCATTACCCCGGCAATGGAGATGAGAGAAATAAGCGAGATAAAGCCATGCTTGCGCTTGGCCTTCAGATATCGCAGACAGACAAACCATTCAAAGTTCACAAATTTCCTCTCTTACTGGAACAATACGAAAGAGTGTAACCGTTCAAGAGTGCCGCAGATGCGCGAAAGAGACCTGCGAAGTGTGCTGTTGCACATGAGCAGGTCGATGACAACGCAGATGCGGTGCTCTTGGGCGGTTACAGGGTTACTTGCTCTCCGGCCGCAGATGCGGGAAGAGGATAACATCACGGATGGACGGAGAATCGGTCAGCAGCATAGCCAGGCGGTCGATACCGATTCCTTCTCCTGCCGCAGGAGGCATGCCATACTCCAGAGCTCTGACGAAATCCTCATCCATCTCAGGGAAAATTTCCTCATCGTTGCCCCGTTCGGCAATCTGCTTTTCCAGACGCTGCTTCTGATCGATCGGATCGTTGAGTTCGCTGAAGGCATTGGCCATCTCCCGTCCGGTTATGAACAGCTCGAAACGGTCCGTGACTTCTGGGTTCTTCTCGTTACGTCGGGCCAACGGCGAAACCTCGGTGGGATACTGGGTCACAAAGGTGGGGTTGACCAATTTTTCTTCCACCAGCAGTTCAAACAGTTCGGTTTTGGCTTTGCCGTGCCCTGCCAACGGTTCAAGGGCAACACCCTTTTCCAGAACGAGCTGCCGGGTACGCTCTGGGTCGGCAAGAACAGCCCCATCAACCCCGCCCACCTCGATAAGCGCCTCATCCATGGTATAGCGTTTCCAGGGAGGAGAAAGATCGACTTCCTGCCCCTGATACGTCACAACCATGGAGCCGGTGACCTCGGCGGCAACATAGGAAACCATCTCCTCGGTGAGATCCATGAGATCTTCATAGGTGGCAAAGGCCTGGTAGAACTCAAGCATGGTGAATTCGGGATTATGGCGGGTGGAAAGTCCTTCGTTTCTGAAATTGCGGTTGATTTCAAAAACTTTTTCAAACCCTCCCACCAAAAGCCGCTTCAGATAAAGCTCCGGGGCAATGCGCAGATACAGATCCATCCCCAGGGCATTGTGGTGGGTCTTAAAGGGCTTGGCTGTGGCACCGCCGGCAATGGCCTGCATCATTGGGGTTTCAACTTCCATAAACCCACGGTTTATTAAAAAATCACGGATCAGGCGGATAATCTCCACCCGTTTTCTGAATGTATCGCGCACCTCAGGATTCATGATCAGATCAACATAGCGCTGTCGATACCGGGTTTCCACGTCGGTGAGACCGTGAAATTTCTCCGGCAGGGGCCGCAAGGATTTGGTGATTGGCTTGAGCGTTGCCGCGTCTATGGTGAGCTCTCCGGTCTGGGTGCGGAACAGAATACCGCCAAAACCGGCGATATCGCCGACATCGAGCTTCTTGAATATCTGATAGGTTTCAGGACCAACTTCATCGCGTTTGACATACACCTGGATGCGACCTGATTCATCCTGAATATGGAGAAAGGCCGCCTTGCCGAACTTGCGCAACGCCATGATCCGACCGGCCACCGACTTGACCCCTTCTTCCAGGGGCGCGTCGGGGTTGTCGTTTTTCGCCAGGATATCGCTGATCCGATGACCGGGCCTGAAATCGTTGGCATAGAGATTGACACCAAGATCAGCCAGTTCCTGGGCTTTTTGACGACGTTGTTTCAAAACCTGATTTAGTTCTTCCATTGCTCAATACTCAAAATTTTTTATGGTGTTTGGATAAAAGAGTGTCGGACAGCATCTTCACCTAGAGATATTTGTCACGCAACAACCTGGAAAGATCCCCAGTAAGAGCCAAAACCTTCTTGGCGTGGGCCAGAGGCAGTGAGCCGGTTCCGCAGCTTGGGGTTATCAGCGTCTGTCGGAGCAACGCATTATAATCCCAAGACCCATTGCCACCACCGTCGCCGACACTGCCGACAAGCTGAGCGGCCTGTGCCTCCCAGCGGGCAAGTAAGGATTCTGCCGTTTCCTGTTCAATATATTCCTTTTCCGAGGTCGGCACGATCCCCCAGGCAAGAATGCCGCCCCGCTCCAGAAAGGTGAACAGCGCATCCTTGCAGGCGACAAGCTTGTCAAAAAAACCGTAGGCGTCAAAACTGACGATATCAATCGAGGTGGACAAAAGAAACTCCCAGTCCGTGTTGGCGCAGACATGAATGCCCACCAACCCGCCCGCAGCCTGGGCCGCACCGATAATCTCATTGAGTTCCTGGCCAAGCTCATCCAGAGAAACGCTGAGAAACGCCGACGAGCCGAGGCCGGCCAAAGCCGGCTCATCAATAAAGAGAATAACCGGGGCATGGGCCTCCGCGAGAAACCGCACCTGCCAGGCAGCCTTGAGAGACAGCCCCTTCACCACCATTTCCCGGATGGTCGGCTCATAATATGCGGCCCTCCCTTCCCGGTCATGGAGCCCGGTGAGCAAGGTAAACGGCCCGGTCATCTGCCCCTTGACCGCAACCACGGCTTTACCGGCAACAGCGCCGCTCATGCTGCTGTTAACGACGACAGCTTCCTGCAGGGCGAAAAGTCCCTGGGCCCTGTCCTTGCTAACGGCAAAGGGCGAGCCAGGCAATAGAGCCGGATCTTCGAGGGCGGCAAGATACTGCTCGAAATAGCTCAGCATCTCCTCGTCAAAAGTCGCAGTCTGGATATCAAAATAGGTGCGGTCGGCTTCTTCGATAATGCCGGGTATCCCCTCACTGAACTGGCTGAGCATCCCCTCCTTAGGGTTGCTCGGCAATTGCGGCCACAGGGGAATGTCGGGGGTATGCTCGAAGATAAGGGAAAGCGCTTCCTTGTGGTCTGTAACCGGCAAACTGCCTATCAAGGTTGCCAAGCCGTTTGCCTGAAATCGGGAGGAGGGATTATCTTGGGTCATAATTTTTCCAGTATCGGGAACAGTGTAAATGGCGATGGCGCGACGGGAGTACGCCCAATAACAAAACAGGATGTTAAAAAAGCAGATTCAGCTTTTTTAACATCCTGCTAGCTATCAACAATAGGGCAAAAAGTCAATGCATTTCAGGCAAAACCCCGCCATGCCGGATGCCGGGATTCAGTTAATCCACCGGTATTCCCCAGATGTCACGGGCATATTCCCGAATGGTCCGATCGCTGGAAAATTTGCCCATTCTGGCCACATTAAGAATGGACTTACGGATCCAGTTCGGTTGATCATGATACAGATCACCCACCTCTTTCTGGCAGCGGAGATAATCCTCCAGGTCAAGAAGCAGCAGGTATGGGTCGTTGAGATTGAGCAATCCCTCGACAATCGAAGCAAACAACGTGGTGTCTCCCCTGCTGAAATACCCGTTGCGAATGCTGTCCAGAGTACGCTTCACTTCTGGATTGTCGCGGTATACGTCAAATGCATTGCGGCGCGGATTCCGCTTGGCTTCCTCGACCTCTTCCGTGTTCATGCCGAAAATGAACATATTCTCAGGCCCGACTTCTTCACGGATCTCGATATTGGCTCCATCCAGGGTACCGATGGTAAGAGCACCATTTAAGGAAAATTTCATATTCCCGGTACCGGACGCCTCGGTGCCTGCTGTGGAAATCTGCTCGGAAAGGTCGGAGGCCGGAAAAATTTTCTCAGCGACAGACACGCCATAGTTGGGAATGAATGCCACCTTGAGCCGACCTTCCACCCGAGAATCATTGTTGACCACATCGGCCACCGAATTGATCAGCTTGATGATCAATTTCGCCTTGAGATACGATGGCGCAGCCTTGCCCGCAAAAATAAAGGTCCGCGCCGGAGAATCCGTATCCTCTCCGTTGGCGATCCGATGATAGAGGGTAATGACATGCAGAACGTTGAGCAACTGCCGTTTATACTCATGAATCCGTTTAACCTGGACATCGAACATGCTCTTGGGGTCAACCACCACCCCGCATTCCTGTTTGATAATAGCGGCCAATCGTTTCTTGTTTTCGGTTTTGACCTTGGCCCATTTTTTCTGAAACTTCGGCTGATCGGCATAGGGCTCAAGGTTGCGCAGATAATCAAGATTGGTAACCCATTCCCCACCGATGGTGCTGGTAATCAGTTCGGACAGGCCGGGGTTGCATTTGAGCAACCAGCGCCGCTGGGTTATGCCGTTGGTTTTGCAATTGAATCGATCAGGGTAAAACTCGTGAAAATTCTTAAACAGCTTGGTTTTCAAAAGATGGGTGTGGATTTCAGCGACACCGTTAACCGAATGGCTGCCAATAATGGCCAGATATGCCATGCGCACTCTTTTCACCGGCCCCTCTTCGATGATGGACATGTCACGTAGCAAATCGTTCCTGCCCGGATACCGAAGCGCAACCTCATCGAGGAACTGCCGGTTAATCTCGTAGATGATCTCAAGATGCCGGGGCAGTACCTTGCCCAGCAACTCCACAGGCCAGCTTTCCAAGGCTTCCGGCATCAGGGTATGATTGGTATAGGCAAAGGTGCCGACACAGATTTTCCAGGCATTTTCCCAGGGAACCCCCTCCTCGTCCACCAGGAGTCGCATAAATTCCGGTATGGCGATGGATGGGTGGGTATCATTCAGCTGGACGGCTATTTCATCGGCGAATGAGTCAAAATCACTGTGTTTTTTCTTATGCCGTCGAAGAATATCCTGAAAAGTGGCTGCAACGAAAAAATACTGCTGTTTCAGACGCAGTTCCTGGCCTTCCCGGATATCGTCCGAAGGGTAAAGCACCTTGGAAATCGTTTCCGACTGCACCTTTTCCTGCACAGCCGAGATGTAGTTGCCCCGATTGAACGAACCAAGATCAATTTCACGGGAAGCCCTGGCTGTCCAGAGGCGCATGTTAATAACATTATCATTGTTAAAGCCGGGCACCAAAACATCACATGCCATGGCCATCAATTCCTCCGTCTCGATCCACTCGGTCCGAAGTTCGCCTTTGTTGTTTCTGTACCGTTGCACCCGACCGTAATACCTCACGGGATAAAGATTCTGTGGCCTTTCATACTCCCAAGGAGTGCCGTAGCGCAGCCAGTTATCAGGATGCTCCACCTGGAATCCATCTACGATGTGCTGATAAAAAAGGCCGTATTCATAGCGGATGCCATACCCGTATGACGGAACGCCCAAGGTTGCCAGAGAATCAAGGAAACAGGCAGCCAACCGGCCAAGCCCGCCGTTGCCGAGAGCGGCATCGTCCTCTTCCTCCCTGATCTCCTCGAGATCGTATCCCATCTCCTGCATAACCCCGGCCATCTCATCATAAAAACCGAGATTGATGAGGCTGTTGCCCAGCGAGCGCCCGATAAGAAATTCAAGAGACAGATAGTAGACCCGCTTCTTGCCCTTGGCGTAATATCCCTTCTGCGTTGAAATCCAGCGCTCGATCAGAAAATCACGAATAGTATAAGCAAGCGCCTTGTAAACATCCCTGGTTCCGGCTCGTTGAGGGTCACGGCCAAGAAAACTTAAGATATGGTGGTTGATCGTGGTCAGAAAATCTTTTTTGCTGAGCGCTTTGAATACGGCGCAGTACGGGCCTTGCGGGATCTTTTTGTCCATGTTTGCGACCTGCTTCCTTGAAGTTGATCTGCAGTAAAAAAATACCCCTGCCTCTGCGAGGACAGTTGCTTTAACCAGCGTACAACGGGGCTCAAAAAACAGTCAAACTTAATCAATGGGTACCATGAATATTTTATGCCTTTCTGACTTGCTCCTTTATTGCGGCGTTGATGACACCCCGGACTCAAGAAGCCTTTTTACCCATTCCAGGGCCTGCTCCCGGTCCGCCACCAGACCCTCCACCTGCGCCAGTTCAAGGGCATCGAGAATTTCTTTAAAAACCGGGCCGGGCTCAAGGGCAAAAACCTCGATGAGATCGTGCCCTGTGAGCAGCGGCGGACGGGAGAATACCGGCTGGATATATTCCACATACACCGCATGCACTTCCCGCCAGAGCGCAGCCAGATTTTCCTCCATACCTTCCGGCTTTCCCTCTCCCTGCCCGGCCAAGCTGTCCGCCATGGCAAGCAAAAACAACCCGGCCAGATCATCGCCGGCCGCCTTGACCAGACGCAGACAGGCCTTGCGGCTGATCCCGGTACGCAGTCGAGCATTGCTGAGGTGAAACGGCCACATGTGCAAGGCAATGAGCTTGGCTACCCGATTACGATCATCCTTAGGCCAATGAAGCCTTTCGGCAATGGACTCGAAAATCGCGGCCCCGGCCTGATCGTGGTTATAAAAGGTGATTTTTTCTTCAATCAGTTTGTGGGTCTCAGGTTTTCCCAGGTCATGAAACAGGGCACCCCATTTCAACAAGACAGCTCGTTTTCCTAGTGTTGCCTCTTGGAACAAGCTTCCCTGCTCCGGAAAATACGCCTCAGGGTCCAGCAAGATTTCTTCAAGACGGCGCAGGGCATCCAGACTGTGCCCGAATACATCAAGATGATGGCTGGAAGGCTGGCCCAACCCCTTGCCGGGAACAAGCTCGGGAAAGACAACCCAGAGAAGACCGCCTTGCGCCATGCGGTCGATCGTCTGCCAGGCACGAGAAGAGGCCATAATCAAGCCAAGCTCGTAGGACACCCGCTCCATGGCAGCCTTGACCAACAACTCACCATGGGCGGCAATGGCCGCTTCAGTTTGCGGTTCGATGGCAAAACCCAAGGTGGCGGAGAAACGATAGGCTCGCAGCAGCCGCAGTGGGTCGGCCAGCAGATTTGCCATGTCCGGAGTACGGATAAGTTTGCGCTCAAGATCGGCCACGCCCCCGAAAGGGTCAATAATCATGAGCGAGGCGAAGGCGCCGGTCTGGGGAGCAAGGGAAACACCCATGGCATTGACAGTGAAATCCCGCTGGCCAAGGTCACTTTCAATGGTGGTGGTGTGATTTCTGAAACCGGAAAAATCAAGGGTAAAGCCCTGCCAGACGACCCGGGCCACATCTTCCTCCGGATCGAGCAGAACAAAGGTGCCGTCCAACAAATTGCTGACCTCCCGGGCAAACAGCACACCATCTTTGGCCACGGTGAAATCAAGATCCTTGGCCGCAACCCCCAGCAACCAGTCCCGCACCGCGCCGCCCGCCACATACAAAGGCAGGCCGGTGCGCTGCGCAACCTGCCCCAAGGCCCGGCGAAGCTCCTCGGGGTAAGTTTGCAGCCAATCCTGGGTCAATTCTGTCGCCGCTAACACTGCTGCCATGGAGCCTCGTGCGATACAGATGGAATTTATGCGGTCCTTCGACAGGCTCAGGACGAACGGAAGAAATGATCCGCCATCCATCCCGCTGGAGTAGCTTAATTATCCGGTCATCCTGAGCCTGTCGAAGGACATCCACTTGGTGGTGTCCTGCAAACAACCAGACTCCTAAAGGTGGCTGACGATTTCCGCCAAGGTGGTTTCCAGCCGACAGCAGACATCATGAATATGGATACTCTCCAGGCTCAGTGACTCAATCACCACCAATGATTCCTGAGGCAATACCTCGCCGAAACGCCCCCCAGCGCAGCGCGCCACCTCCCGCACTGCATCCTCGGCAAACTGCGGCTGGCTGTGCGAGGTATAGACCAATTGGGCCTCATCGGTTCTTTTCAGCAGGTCCTGGGTCACATGCAGGGCATCTTCCAGGCAACCCAACATTTCGCCAATAGAAGGAGAAAGGCCAGAAGATTGCAACGAAAGAGTGGTCTGGGAGCGCTGGGAATGGGTGGGCATGGGACACTCCTCACCCTCCTTGCGAAACAGGGTCTGATTATACGCCTGGGTGCAGGGGCAGGCGGTGATATGGGCCACGCCCACTCCGAGCACTGCCACGCTGCTTAGCTCCGCTCCCTGGCCGGAGAGCTTCAGATCAAGATTAAGGTCGATGGAATCCACCGACTGCCTGCCGCTAACCCTGGCCGTTCGGATCAACGGCAATTGCCCTGTCAGCCGCACCCTGCCGCTGTTCGCCCCCTGGCGTTCCATCATTTCCCGGCCAAGTCGCAACCCATAGTCGCGGAGATCCGCAAACTCCTTATCATAGAGGGCGGCAATCACCTCTTCCATACGGGACATATGGATGCCACGAACTTGCGCGGCCAGGTTCACCTCAAGCCGGGCCGTAAAAGGAACCAAACCTTCGGGCAATCTTACCCAGACGGTTTTCCCGCAGATGCCTACCTCCGGCAGAGGCAAGGCAAAAGAGGGCTGCTGCTGAGGAATATCAACCCCTTCCGCCAGCACTCGGGCATGGTCTTGGGGAGATATGGATGTTTTCAAATAAACTCCTCCTGTTTCAAGGAAATATACCACTGCTGAATGGTCTGCCAACCCCCCTGCCGACGGGTCCAGTCGGCCAGCGCCTGAAAACGGTTCAGGTCCTCAATAGAGGCTTCTGTTTCCGCCAGGGCAAGGGACACCGAAACCAGCAGGGTCTCAAGCCGTTCTCCAGCGGCGCAATTACACAGGCTTCCCGCATGGAGATACCGCAGGGTGATGGGCTCCTCCCCACAAAAGCCAAAGGGAAACCGGTGGGCAAGACGGACAAAAAAAGACCAGTCCTCACCCAGTTCCCCGGCTCCAAAACCGCCCACCGCAACGAAAGCCTCGGTCTTCACCGCCATGGCCGAAGGAATAAGAAAACACCAGCGGGCCAAAGCAGCCAAGCAATGCCCTTCCACAGCCATCCCCGGTTCGGGAATGAAAAACTCCCCGCCACCGATCTGGTCGCAATTTCTGGTCACCCCATAGGCCACCGGAAAACCTCGGGCCAAGGTCCGTACCAGGTTAGAAACATGGCCTTCCAGCCAGACATCGTCCGAATCCAGAAACATGATCACTTCGCCGCAGGCCGCAGCAACTCCGGCGTTTCTGGCTAAGCCCGGCCCAAGGCCGGAGCGCTTCAGCAACCGCACTTCGGGAAAGCGAGCAGCAACAAGACTCAGGGTATTATCCGTTGAGCCATCGTCCACCACAATGATCTCACTCACCGGAGTATCCTGGACGATCACACTGGCAATGGCCACACAGACCATCTCTGCACGGTTTTTTGTGGGGACTACGCAACTGATCCGCATGGCCCGTGATCGTTCCTTATGAACTGCTTCGTGGAGGTACACCCTGCTTCCTGACTGTGTTTCAGCATAACACATAAAAAAGGGCTAATCCACGGAGGAAGAGTCTAGGCTTAAGAAAGGGTTCACAAATGAGAATTCCCCAATATAGTGCGGGTTGCGGGAAGCATCATAATTGATTTCTCCTTTGACTTTTTATGTCCTGCCACATAGAATCGTATGAGCATTGAATATAAACAGAAAGTTTACGGTGAGGGTGTCCACTTTTCTTGCGCAAGCCATTATAAAACAGAAAATAAGCACTAGTAAAAATGCGGCCAATATTTCTTTATGAGCGAGTTCCTATAAATTATCAAATCATCTCCAGTAGTTCTTACGGCGCACTTGTTGGTGGTCTTGGCGGTCTTATCCTTGGTCACCGGCTCAATATCGGAAAGGACAAAAGAAAAAAATGAGTGAGCCAACTACAGAGCAAGTACTGAAACCTTCTGCGCTGAGCGTTAGCGACAAGGTCTCCATTGTAAATGCTTTGATGGCGCAGGACAGGATCGAAATTAGGGAGAAACAGGAGGCTGTGTTTAGGCTCACGTATTATGTCGTTCCTGGCTTTATTGGAATTGCAGCATTCTTCGTTGGCAACCCGCCCTTCAGAGACATCCTTGTTCTCGCACAAAGCCTTTTACTTTTGCTCTACGTAATTGCATTTTTCACTTTCCGCATGTGGCTTATGCAAGCTCGGGCTTACTTGCAAATCCGCGAGTCGTTTTACAAGAACCAAAGCCTTTTGAACTCCGAGCCTTTTAAGCCAATCCGGAAGATTAAAGAGATAGATCGGGAGACTCGCTTTGAAGATACCGCGCTGTGGTTCCCTTTCGGCATAACCGTGGTCTGCGCTGTCGTTTTAATAACGTATATGTTCCTTTATAAAGCCTAGCCAATCGGATCGAGATGACGGCATACTTTGTGCCTCACCCGCACGGAAACATCATATCGTAATCAAAAAATGAGCACATAATGGATATCCCCACATATTTCACAATCAGGGGATTACCTCTGGCTTCGCACAATTTTTCATAAATCACACAACAAGGAAGGACAATGGAAAACATCCTCTGGTGGCATTGGATTGTCCTGGGAATTATTCTGGTGCTCATGGAAATAGTGGTGCCGTCATTCACTATTTTCTGGTTCGGCCTGGGGGCTATTGTGACCGGCCTGCTGCTGGCCGTCTTCCCGGAATTTTCCTTGAAGTGGCAATTGCTGTTGTTTTCTCTCTCCAGTATCGGATTTACCTTCTGCTGGTTCCGTTTTTTTGTGCCCCGGAAAAAAACCAAAACCCTGCTGGCAGACGAACAGACGGCCATTGGCCAGACCGGAATTGCCGCCACCAGCGCCGTGATCCCAGGTGAGCTGGGGCGGGTGGCTTTTTCCGTGCCGGTGCTGGGCGAGGAATCCTGGATGTATCAGGCCGATGAGCCCATCGAAACCGGGAACCGGGTTCGGGTTATCGGGGTTTTCTCTCCAGAGCAGGAAGATCGGATTCTTAAAGTAAAAAAAGTGCTGTAACGCTGTTCAATCTCCACCGGAGGAATACATATGGATGTGGGTCTCATTATTGTTGGCGCTATTCTGGTTCTTGTTTTTGTTACCATTGCCAACGGGGTCAAGATTGTTCCGCAAGGGTACGAGTATGTCATTATGCGGCTTGGCAAATACCATACGACGCTGACGCCGGGCCTGAATCTGATCATCCCCTATGTGGACACCATTGCCGCCAAGGTGACCAGAAAGGATATCTCATTGGATATCCCAAGTCAGGAAGTCATTACCCGCGACAATGCGGTGATTATCACCAACGCCATTGCCTTTATCAACATTCACACCCCGCACAAGGCCATTTTCGGCATCGATTTCTATGAACATGCCACCAGGAATCTGATCATGACCAACCTGCGGGCCATTATCGGCCAGATGGATCTGGATGATGCCTTGAGTTCCCGGGAACAGATCAAAATCAAACTTATTCAGGCCATTGCCAATGATCTTGAGGATTGGGGGTTGACGGTCAAGAGCATCGAGATTCAGGACATCAAACCATCGAGCACCATGCAAGCCTCCATGGAGCGCCAGGCAGCAGCGGAGCGTATTCGAAGGGCGGCCATCACCGAGGCTGAGGGTGAAAAACAAGCCGCCATCCTGACTGCAGAAGGTCAGAAGCAGAAAGCAATCCTTGAGGCGGAGGGCAGTCTTGAGGCCTCGAGAAGGGAAGCCGAAGCCAGAATCGTCTTGGCGCAAGCCACCAAGGATGCCCTGGCCTTGGTACAACAGGGGATTGGCGCCGAGCAGTTGCCGGCCCTCTACCTGCTGGGCGAGCAATATATTGCCGCCTTGCAGGAACTGGGCGTTTCCGCAAATGCCAAAACCGTTATCCTGCCTGCGGATCTGCCGGCGGCGCTCCAAGGGATGTTTGGTCTCAAGATCGGAAAATGATCTACCGCATCGGTGCCGACGCCATCCTCCTGCTGCACCTCGCCTTCACTCTTTTCACCGTACTGGGAGGTTTGCTGGTGCTGCACCGCCCCTCCCTTCTCTGGGTGCATCTCGGCGCAGTGCTCTGGGGGGTGGTGATCGAGTGGGCGGACTGGATCTGTCCGCTTACGCCGTTGGAAAACGCTTTGAGAATTCAAGGCGGCGAGGCGGGCTATGCGGGAGGGTTTATCGAACATTACGTTTCCCTGGTTCTCTATCCCGACAACCTCACCATTGAGCTGCGCTACCTGCTCGGCATGGGTCTTGTCGCTGTGAACCTGATAATCTACGGGTATATTTTCCTGGTACGCCACCACCGGAAACCCTTGCCATAAAATCCGCGGCATCAATTCCGGCCCTCCTGGAAACTGATATTGGCACGACGCTAATCCATTCGGCACGGCGGAACTTCCTGTAAACAGGTGCTTCGACAAGCTCAGCACGAACGGAAAACAATACCTTAAAGAATATTCCGTTCACCCTGAGCCTGTCGAAGGGTCGTTATTACGAATCCACCAAAAATAAAACCACAAAAAAATCCCCTTTCCTCAAAAGAAGAAGGGGGATTTAGAAAGTGTATGGAAGCCTGGGATGTTACTTCTTCATCCTGGCAGCGCCTTTTGTTTTCATAGGATCACCCTTGTAGCCCAAAGCCTTCCAATCAAGACGGCCATCTTTTCCATGACAGTCGTTGCACTTCAAGGCATCTGCGGCCGGGGCAACCATGTGGTTGATCCGCCAGTACATGACGGTGGGAGCAAAGTCAAAGGCGCCGCTGTAGGCCAGGCCGGATGCTTCGCTACCTGCCTTGGCTGCCTTGTCCCAATCAAAATTCTTCCAATACGCATCCTTGTCTTCCTTGTTGGTCGGCCAGACCTTCGGGGTCAGGAAGTACTTGTTTTCCTTGTCGTAGATCTGCTTTCCGGTATGCACCTTGAATGGATAGATTTTGGCTGTTTTGTCCTTGATGCTGCCCACCGGCGCGTTTAACTCGGTAACCTTGGCAGGATCAATCTTCTCGCCGCGCAGATAAACGGTGGCCTTGCCGTTGTACCACTTGTACGCGGGAACCACGTCCTTGGCCCACTTGAAATGGCCCTTTTTCTTATCGTAGGTATCACGCTTCTCCGTGCCGAACACCTGTTCGTCAGCCTTGATATCCTGACCTGCGGTGGACCAGTCCCACTCGATCTTGGTGGGCATGGCCTTGGCAAAAGTGGGAATATG
>VMSS01000032.1 GCA_013791995.1 Desulfurivibrio sp.
ATTGCAGGTCGAGGGCGCCGGCTTGGTGCAGCAACCGTTTCAGCAGATTGGCGAACTGAGCGCCGCCTATGAAAATATCAGCGCGGTTGAACTGAACATGAAAAAGCTCCAGATGTTTGCCGGAGGGCCGAATAATATTACCGGAAAGGTTGGGGCAACTCTGGGCGCACTGTATTCGGTGAATTTCCTTCCGGTGGACCAAGCGCTGCCTCTGGTTATCCAATGGTACGGGCCGGATGGGAAATTGATCCGCTCCTCAACTCAGCAGGTCAAGTACATGCAGCGACTGGTAGAGGCTCTCACCATCACGGAAAGAATGCAGATGTACGGAACCTGGACGGTCCAGTTTTTTTATCAGAACCGAAAGATCGGTGAACAACAGTTTGAGGTCAGGAAGGGCAAACAGATGGAGGTTCGTCTTTCTCGGGAGGGCGCAGTCTTATAATAACTGCGGTTTCTGTAGTTCTCTGTTTCCAGGGTTTTGGACACTATGGTGATGTGAGTCTCTTGGCTTTTCGGGAGTCGGGCTCATCGTCATTTTTTGCTTGGAATTGTGTTTGTCAGGAAAAAAAAAGGCGCGGCCGATTGGCCGCGCCTTTTTTCATTTTGTTGTCTTCCCGGATATTAGATTTCTTCGGAAAGCGCCATGACCATGGCGCCTTTGGCCGTGGTGTTGAGAGGATCTTCAGCAATCCTGACTTCGGAAATCTCGATGGGCAGGTTGAATTCCTTCAGTGCTTTCTCGAAGTGCTCCTTAAAGCCGGTCGGCATGGCGGTACCGCCTGCCAGCACGATGGGGATGGGCTTGGCGATCTTCGGAATTTTGTCGGAAGAGTGCAACACGTCCTGAAGGCTGTGCAGCAGGGTGTGGATCAGGTCGTCGTAATAGATGTGCAGGGCGGTTTCGATACGATTCTTCGCCGGCCTTGCCAGTCGGAAGGTACTTTCCTTGATGGTTTTGACCTTGGTGGCAGGTTCGCCGACCGAAACGCCGACCATCTGATCGATGTAGTCGCCGCCTTTCTGGATACTGTAGGTGATGACCGGTACGGAGAGATAGGCCAGGCAGATATTGCACATGCCGCCGCCCATGCTGATGCCGATGCCGGTGAAGTTGTCTTCCGACAGCTCGGCCATGACCGTGGCTAAACCCTCATTGATGGAAATCGGGTTGTAGCCCAGAGTGGCCAGGTACATTTTGATGATGGATTCGTGGTAGACCACGGACTGGCCGCTGTCAACCGGGGTCCCGGGCATGCTGAAGCAGATGACCTCGCCGGGGTTCTTGGGCCGCTTGATCAAGGTGCCGATGATGGCCTGGAGGACATTGATCCCTTCGTCCTCACGGGCGGAGAGCAACCCTTTTTCCATGGTGCGGCGGGTGTTGGTGTTGAACATGTTTGCAAAATTCTCGGCTGAATAGCCGAGGATGTAAAACATGTCCCCCTTTTCAAAAAATGTCACCTCGTTGTCCACCAGGATCTTTTTTGTGAATTTTGTGTAGGGGATGGTGAAAAAAGCGTTCAGCTGCTTGGTGGTGTGGATGTTCTTGCCCTTGTTCTGGGCCATGACGATGTGGCTTGTCCCGATATCGAGGCCCACCGGGCCCTTGGGGCGTTCTGCATCCTCGCCGGTCTCCTTTTCACGGGAGACAACGGTTTTTTGTGATGCTTCAATGGCATTGTTGATGTTTCCCATTTCTTCCGTCATCCTTATCCTCCTTGTCCTCTCTTCCTCGCCTGATAGCGGGTTTGGCTACATAAGCCTTTAAGTCTGTTTCCGGTGTTCGTTTGTTTTCCTTTTTTATCGTGTTCTTTTCTGCGTTTTTAGAAGAAAATTTGTATTATTGCGGAAATTTGGATATCAAGCCTCTGTGCTTTTTTACGAGACTGGAGAGTATTGTACTTTCGGAATTTTAAAAATTCTACTTTATTTTCGGACTGTTCAGCATTCTTCTTGAAGAAAAGAAAAAAATATCTCTCCGGACATGCTGTCTGAACCTTACGAAATGCATGCCAATCCAGTGTCCGGCGCGGAAAGCCACCAGTATCAACGGCCAAGGAACACACCTCAGTGATAAATAAAGATATAATGAATTTGCGCTATCCTGCCGTGTTGCCCATCGTGGCGCATCGCTTGGAGATTGTTCAGGCGATCCGTAGCAGTCAGGTGGTGATCATTGCCGGGGATACCGGTTCCGGAAAAACCACCCAGCTTCCCAAGATGTGCCTTGAGGCGGGGCGTGGTGTCCGTAAGCGTATCGGTTGTACCCAGCCGCGACGCATCGCGGCCATTGCCGTGGCCGAAAGGGTTGCTGAAGAACTTGGCGAGCTGGCCTCTCTGGTGGGCTACAAGATACGTTTCAAGGATCAGACCGGTCGCAATACCCGTCTCAAGTTCATGACCGACGGCATTTTGCTTGCCGAAGCGCACCACGATCGGAATCTTTCTGCCTACGATACGATCATCATAGACGAGGCTCACGAACGCAGTCTGAATATCGATTTTCTCATCGGTTTGCTCAAGCAGCTTTTAAAGCGTCGCCCGGACCTCTCGGTGCTGATCACTTCAGCCACAATCGACACATCCCGGTTTGCCAAACATTTCGGAAATGCTCCGGTGATCGAGGTTTCGGGCAGGACCTTCCCGGTGGAGCTACGCTATCAGCCCCTGGACCCGAAAAAGGAGGAGGAAGGGGAACTGAGCTATGTGGATCAAGCTGTTCAGGCTGTTTGCGATCTGCGCCAGAATGAAGGACCTGGGGATATTCTGGTTTTCATGCCCAGTGAACGGGATATTCTGGAAACCGTCGAGACTCTGACCGCACGTCTTGGTAAACGGGGGGGCAGTCAAGTCCCTGTTGTGGTGTTACCCCTGTTCGGCAGGCTCTCGCCAGGCGATCAGAAAAAAATCTTTCAGCCGGTAAAAGGTCAGAAAATCGTAGTTGCCACCAACGTGGCTGAAACGTCTATCACCGTGCCCGGCATCCGGTATGTGGTGGACACCGGGCTGGCCCGAATGGCCAGCTATAATGTTCGGGCACGGACCAGCAAGCTGCCCATCGTCCCGGTTTCCCAAGCAAGCTGCGATCAGCGCAAGGGGCGCTGCGGCAGGGTGGGACCGGGGGTCTGTGTTCGTCTCTACTCTGAGGAGGATTATCGCAACCGGCCTGAATACACGCAGCCTGAGATTCTGCGCACCAATCTGGCCGAGGTCATTTTGCGAATGACCAGTCTCCGGCTGGGCGAACCGGCTCGCTTCCCTTTTCTCGACCCGCCTTCGGGTCGGGCCATCCAGGATGGGTATGGACTGCTCACCGAGCTTGGCGCCTTGGACCGACAGCGGCGGCTCACCGCGCACGGCAGGCTCATGGCCCGTCTGCCTCTGGACCCGAGGATCTCCCGGATGATCATTGAGGCCCGTGACCAGAACGCCCTGCGGGAAGTCACGGTTATCGCCGCGGGTTTAAGCATTCAGGACCCGCGGGTCCGTCCGGTGGATAAGGAGGCTGCGGCGGATGCGGCCCATGCCCGGTTTGTAAAGGCGCCTTCGGATTTTCTTTTTTTTCTGGCGCTCTGGGATGGGTACCATGCCACCTTTGACAAACTGCAAAGTCTTTCCAGGATGCGGAAGTTCTGCGCCAGCCATTATCTTTCCTTTCTTCGGATGCGGGAATGGCGTGATATCCACGAGCAGATCTGTCAGGTGCTTGCAGAAGAGCCCGGTTTCAGCCTGAATACCCAACCCGCCACACCGGAGGCCATCCATCGGGCAATTCTCAGCGGCAACCTCAGGAATATCGCGGTGAAAAAAGAGAAGAATTTTTACCAGACCGGAGGAGGAAAGGAGGTCATGATCTTCCCCGGGTCAAGCCAGTTCGGCAAGACAGGAGATTGGCTCATGGCAGCCGAGATGGTGGAAACCTCGCGCCTTTACGCCCGGACTGTTGCCGGGATTGAGCCGGAGTGGATCGAACCCCTGGCCGGGGAGCTGTGTCGCTCCTCATACTCGGAGCCGCACTGGGAAAAGGGGCGGGGCCAGGTGGTTGCCTTTGAAAAGGTCAGCCTGTTCGGGTTGGTTATTGTGCCGAGGCGAAAGGTCAATTACGGTTTGATCAAGCCGGAGGAGGCCCGGGAGATTTTTATCCAGTCCGCACTGATTGAGGGGGAACTGAAAGGTGAGTATCCTTTTCTCGCGGCAAACGCGGCGTTGGTGGCAGAGCTTCAGGATATGGAAGATCGGCTGCGTTTGCGCACCATCATGGTAGATGATTATACCCTCCATCGTTTCTACGAGGAACGTCTTGCTCCGGAGGTGCGCGATCAGAGAAGCCTGAATCAGTGGTTGAAAAAGCCCGACGCCCAAGACCGGCTTATCATGATCATCGATGATATACGTCAGGAAATGCCCGAGGCAGCGGCGCTGGAGCAGTTTCCTCTTTCTCTGTCTGCAGGCGAGAGTGAACTCCCCCTGTCATACCGATTCACCCCTGGGGAGGAAGACGACGGAGTGACTGTTGCAATCCCGTTGAGTCTGGCCCCGCATCTGGGACAAGAGCTTTTTGAATGGCTGGTCCCGGGTATGCTTGCGGAAAAGGTTGTTTTTCTGCTCAAGGGGCTTCCCAAGGCTCTGCGCAAACAACTGGTTCCCATTCCCCAGACCGCGACGGAGATTGTCCGGGGTCTTCCTTTTGGTCGTGGTTCCCTGTACCGGGCATTGGAACAGGTGATCGACGATTCCTTTAAGCTGCGGATTACCGGGCGGGACTGGCCCCTGGCCGATTTGCCGCCCCATCTGAAGTTTCGTTTCTGTCTGCTGGATGGGCAGGGGGAAATTGTTACCGTAACCCGGGATTTCAGCGAGGTTAAAGATGGAGCCGCAGGACAGGCTGAGGTTTTCAGTCCAGGGAAAATAGCCGAGCTTAAGGCGCGCTGGGAACAAAAAAATATTACGCCGGACCAGTTCGACCAGACGCCCGCCGTTGTCGCGGTGCCCGACGCCGGTGGCGTTTTGCAGGGTTATATCTATCCGGGCCTCTGTTTTGATGGTCAAACGGAGGTGAGCCAGCGACTTTTTATGAAAGAAAATGAGGCACGGCAAAGCACCAGACAGGTGCTGCTTCGCCTTTACTGCGAAGTGTTTTCCAAGCAAATCAAATCGCTGCGCAATGATTTGTCCATTCCTCGGTCCCATTGGGCGTTGTACGAGGGGCTTGGCTCCCATGAGCAGATCAATGAAGATTTGTGGAATTGTATCCTTTTCACTGTTTTTGATATTCGAGACGGCCTGCCGCCTTCTGCCGTGCAGTTTGCAGGCAAGGTGGAGGAGATTAAGAAGCAGGGGCTTTTTCCTCTGTGCCGGGAGATATATGATGCTGTTATTCTGGCGTTGCAGGAGCGCCGGGCCACCTTGGACGCCATTGCCAAATGTGCAGGAACAACACCCCCCCCCGGCCGAGGCGGGGCACAGGCTGAGCGGTTTGTTGAGTACCGTCGGCTGGTGTCGATGATTATGCCTGCTGATTTCCTGCAATGGGTCGCCCTCCCTCGCTTGACCGCCATGTGCCGCTATTTGAAGGCCCTGCGTATTCGCCTGGAGCGAGCCCAGCTTTCCCCAGGCAAAGACGAAATCAAGGCCCGGCAGATTGCCATCCATGAGGACCGCTATGCCAGGGCTATGAGTGGGGAAAACCTGTCTGCGGACCTTTTGGAACATTTGCGGGAATACCGTGAGATGATCGAGGAATACAAGGTATCGCTCTTCGCCCAGGAGCTTGGAACCGCCTTTCCCGTTTCAGAAAAACGTCTTGATAAAAAATGGCGGGAACTTGAATCGCACCAGTACTGATTATTCTCTGTTTTTTTACCGCGCATGTATTTTCGATGTGAAAAAGTACGGATTTTTGATAGGTTGATTAATCCTGCGTACGCTGTCTTTTTTTTAAAATCTGTCACGGTTTGTGATTTTTATGGAAAAATCCGGCGTTTCCTTGCCAGACATTGAGTTACTGGAATTGTTCAATGCCGTGCAGACAGGGCTTCTGCTCTGTGGCCAGGACTGCCGTTTTGTCTTTGCCAATGATGTCGCCCAGGATTTTTTCCGCAGGTCAGGGCTTGAAATGAACGGTCAGCCCTGCCATAAAGCGTTGTTTTCCGGTGATGGTCCGTGCGAGGGATGTCCGACCAGCAGTGGAGAAGATCAGACGGGCAAGCGTCAGGCGCTCACCATCAAAGGTCAGAGTGGGGATATCTTCCTGAAGGTCTTCTGTCAGAGATGGCAGGGGCAGTATCTGCTTACCATCCATGAAGTAACCCAGGAAATTACCCTGCTTCGTCGCAGCGACCTGGATCGGAAAGAGTTGCTTGCCAAAAATATCCTGCTTGAGCATCGTCGCCGTCAGAACCAGGAAGAGCAGGAGTTTTTGGCCCAGCTTATGGATAATCTTCCGGATGCCCTGATTGCGGTGGATGAAAATTTTCAGGTGCAACGGCAGAACAAGGCGGTTCAGGATATGTTTCCCGGCCACGATGGACTCCACTGCTATTCAGTGTTTGGTAAAAGCGCGCCATGTCCTGATTGTCCGGCTCAGCAGGGTTTTAACGAGGCCAACGGGCAGAAAAAAAGTCATGAAACAGGGGATCGCTCCTATACGGAAATATTTTCCGTCACCCCCAATGGTACAGGTGGACTGATCCTGTTCCGGGATATCACCCGGCAGATTGATCTGATTGGCCAGATTCGCCTCCGTCGTGAGGAAATATCAAACAAAAACAAGGTGTTATCTCTTCTTGTTGATTTCGGCATTTACCTGCAAAAGGGAACCGGAATCTCAGAGGTTGCCGGATATTTTCTCGATGCAATCTTGCCGGATCTTCATGCAGGCGCAGCCGGCCTTATCATCAACGACATCCGGGCGGGAAATATCTGGGTTTCCCACCAGAGCGGGATGACGGAGGCGGAATGGAAGACCGTGACCAAGGCGTGCATGTCTCGGGATATGCAGCAATTTAAGGCCGACGGCCTTCTTGCCGATACGGTTCTGCCTTGGCCGAAAAGCAGCCAGATTCCCTTGGTGGGAGCACAGGGACAAAGGGTGGGGTTGGTTCTGCTTGAAGGCAGCCTTGGGCCGGAAGATATGGGAATCCTCCGTTTGGTGACGGAACCGCTGGGGGCATATTTTCAGAATCAGCTTCTTATGCGTCAGCTTGAGGAAAAAGCGAACAAAGATGCCTTGACCGGACTCTACAACCGGGGGTATCTGGCCCAGGCTGTGGAAGAGGAGCTGGGGAAATTTCACGGATACGGAATTCATTATGCCCTGGTGCTGGGGGATGTGAACCAGTTGAAAAAAATCAACGACCAGTACGGGCATGAAAACGGTGATCGATTGATCGTCACCGTTGCCGAGGCTTTGCGGAGCACCCTGCGCGGCAGTGACATTGCGGCGCGAACCGGCGGCGACGAATTCATTGTCCTGCTTACCAACAGCACGGATGAGGATGCCGGGCTTTTCATTGAACGGTTGCAAGAACGGGTTTTTTCCGGACTCAGCATTACCTTGCCCGACGGTACGGAATTTCCGATAACGGTCAGCCTGGGTAAGGCCGGCACGGACAAACATCCTCCTGATTCTCTGACCAAGGAAGCGGACAGGCAAATGTATGCTGCAAAAGACAGGTTTTATGCCACGGTTCAGCGTTACCGCTAATTCGGCTGGTTGGATGTCTTTTTTTGTCGGGGGATCGGGTTATTCCGGGGTTGATTTCCCCGTACTCTTCTTGTAGAGTTTTTCAGCATCACAAAAGGATCACAATGTGTAACGTGCTGAATTTTCATATTTTTACTTAGGAAGCTGAGAGCGGCATGACAAAGATCAACGATGCAAATTTTGAAAAAAGCATAGCCTCTCTGGTGGAGATTACCGATTCTTTCCTGCGGGGAGACTACAAGGGAGATGTGCCCACGGTCGATGCCGAAGGCGTACTTTCGTTGTTGGCCAACAAGATCAACACCATGCTGGTCAACATGAAGACCGTGGAGGTGCCCTTGGCCAACGCCGGAAAGCAGGCACCCTTTGTTGTGAGCCACGCCCAGGATGTGGTGCAACTCATGGAACAGTCCACCGGCGCTGTTCTTGATAAGTCCGACAAGATTATCCTGCAGGTCGAGGAACTTGAAAACATGCTTCGCCAGGCAGGCGGGGATACCGCTCAGGCCAGGACGGCCATTGTCGAAATGAAAGCCGCTCTGTACGATATCATTGCATCCCAGTCCTACCAGGATGTTGCCCGACAGAAGATGGAGAAAATCGTCGTTGATCTCAATCAGATCCGCGATTGGCTTCTTGAGGTTTTAGTGATTCTTAATCTCAAGAAGGATAGTTCCCCGAAAAACCTTCAGAAAAAGAAGGAATTGCTGCGTGGAGTTCATGCCTCCGGCGCTCCTTCTTCCCTCAAACAGGATCTGGTTGACGATCTCTTGTCCGAATTCGGTTTCTAAATTTTTCAACTGTTCCGCAGTACCACATCTGCTCGCAGTCTCGCTGCGCTCGCTTAGCTGTCATCGGCCAGCTCGTGTGCACCAGCACACTTCGCCGGCCTCTTTCGCGCATCTGCGGCACTGCGAAACAGTTGAAATTGGAAAGTTTGAGCCTGTTCTTTTGTTTCAGATTAGGACGTTCATCGCATGCCCATGGGCGCGTCTCAGGCTGTATTCTCTGTTTTATCTCTTTTTGCTCCCTTCTTTTCACCGAACTGCAACTCCGCGTCCGAGGATCTAACATAGAGGGGTACTGCAGTGGCCGGGTCCAGGAAGGAACTCTTCCGGAAAAGATGCCAGGCTGCGGAACCAATGGCGGCACCTCTGGCAAAACAGACTTCCGGTGGGGCAAGAAGCGCCGAGTCTCCCAGCAGTTCCTTAAGCATGGTGCCATACAGGGGCAAGCCATCTCCCACCAGCAGGGTGGGGGTGGTAATGTATTCCTGTAATCGTTCAGGCGCAATTACCATGGCCTTGGTTGTTTGTTCCGGCACTCCTTGTCGGTTGCAACGGTACAGAGCGGTGTAGATTTCTTTTTTTCGGGCATCGATAACCGGGCAGATAGGCAGGGAATAATAGGGAAACTGGCTGGCCAGTCCGGTCAGGGTCGGGACCCCGATGAGCGGTTTATCGGAGGCCATGCACAAACCTTTGGCAGTGCTCAAGGCGATCCTGAGTCCTGTAAAGCTCCCGGGGCCTAGCCCGACGGCAATGGCCCCAATTTGCTGCCAGCCTATTTGGCACTGGGAAAGAAGCCAGTGCACTCCGGACAGCAGACTGCGGGAATGGGTGGCGGAACTGTTGAGAGAATATTCACCAAGGCACCGGTCTTCCGCAACAAGGGCCAGACTGCCACAGGTGGTGGCGGTCTCAATCGCTAGAATAACGGAGGCCGGCACGGAGGAAGATGGTATCACCTGCCTCAGCCTCCATTGCCGAGAAAACGGAAGTCGTTGTAAAATACAAAGAGCATCAGAGATACGAGCAGGACCAGGCCGATCATCTGAAAGCGTTCCCGGGTTTCCACGCTCAAAGGCTTGCGGCGAATGGCCTCAACGGCAAAAAAGACGAGATGTCCGCCATCGAGGATGGGAATCGGGAAAAGATTCAAAACCCCGAGACTGACGCTGAGCAGCCCGGTGAAATGCAGCAAATTGACCCAGCCGGCAGACATTTGCTGTCCGGCGATCTGGGCAATACGGATGGGGCCGCCCAGTTCACTGGCCGGGACCACCTTCTGGATAATTTTGACAATGCCCAGAAGGGTAATCTTGATCAGGACCCAGGTGTGCATAAACCCGGTTTGTATCGCCTCGCCCGGGGAAATATGAACCAATTCGTCGGCAACCCGTATGCCGAGCATGTAGCGGGTGTCAATCACCTCGCCGAAGATGTTCTTGTCCTGTTCCATTGTGGGCTGACCGGTAATGGTCAGGGACTGATCGCCCCGCCGGACAATGAGCGTCACGGGATTTCCGGCGCTGAGTTTTATGAGGTGCGCGACATCGTTCCATTCCTGAACTTTGGCGCCATTGATGTTCAGGATAAGGTCGTTTGCTGCGAGCCCGGCCTTTTCTGCCGGAGAATTCACGGTAACTCCGCCGATTCGTGCCTCATTGACCGGCTGGGAAATGCCCATGATCGCGAAGATAAACGAAAAGAGAAAAACCGCGAATATGAGATTAAAAAGCGGTCCGGAAAAGACCACCAGGAAGCGTTGCCAGATCGCCTTGTGCGAAAAGGAGAAACGTTCCTCGCCGCTGGCCACTTCCTCGGTGAGGCTTTCGCCGTACATTTTAACGTATCCGCCCAGGGGGAAGGCGCTCACCAGATATTCGGTGTCGCCTATCGTGCGGCCCAGCACCTTGGGCCCGAACCCCAGGGAAAATTTGAGAACCCGGATGCCGAACAACTTGGCGCAGAGAAAATGACCCAGTTCGTGGATGAAAATAAGCGGGCCAAGGACAAGGATAAAGGCAAGAATAGAGGTCATAGTCTTCAGATGGTTAAGGTTGTGTTTCCCGGAGGGAGTTCCGGGCTGAGTATTTCATTGCCGAGGCGCTGTTGGGTCTGCATGCGCAGGGCTTCAATAACAGAAGCCGCCTGTACCCTGGCAGCGAGATCGGCGTCAAGGATTGCGGTCAGGCTGGTGGCTTCTTCCCTGGGCAGACGGCTCACTGTTTCCGCAACCACCAGGGCTATTTCCGGAAAACGGATGGTGCCGGAGAGAAAGGCATCAACCGCGATTTCATTGGCGGCATTGAGCACCGCAGGCAGACTGCCGCCCCGCTTACATACCTGATAGGCAAGTTTCAGAGCGGGAAATTTTTCAAAATCCGGGCGGGAAAAACTTAAATCAGAGGCAGAAGCCAGATTCAGACGGGGCAGGTTCATCCGCAACCGTTCCGGATAGGACAGGGCGTAGGCAATGGGAATACGCATGTCCGGCACGCCCATCTGGGAGACAACCGAGCCGTCGATGTATTCCACCATGGAATGGACAATGCTCTGGGGGTGAATGAGAACTTCAATGTTTTCGACATCAATATCGAAAAGCCAGCGCGCCTCGATGACCTCCAAACCTTTGTTCATCAGGGTGGCGGAATCGATGGAAATCTTTTTGCCCATATCCCAGTTTGGGTGGGCTAAAGCCTGTTCCGGGGTGACTGACCAGAGATCACGTTCGGCAAAATTGCGGAACGGCCCGCCTGAAGCGGTGAGAATGAGTTTGTTGACATCCGCTTTTTTCCCGGCTTCCAGCGCCTGGGCAATGGCACTGTGTTCGCTGTCAATGGGCAGCAGGGTAACTTTGCAGCGTCTTGCCGCTGCCATGACCAGATGTCCGGCCATGACCAGGGTTTCCTTGTTGGCCAGGGCAATATTTTTCCCGGCCTCAATGGCGGCCATGGTCGGGGTGAGTCCGGCTGCGCCAACGATGGCGGAAACAACCGTGTCTGCCTCAGGCAGGGTGGCAATCGCAACATTTCCCGGCGTGCCGACCAGTATTTTCTCAGACCAGCCGGGAGGCAGACTCTGGGCCAGTTCTCCGGCCAGCTTTGCGTCGCCAATGGAAACCTTTTCCGGATTGAAGGCCTCAATCTGCTCGCGCAACAGACGGCCATTGGCGCCGGCAGCCAGCCCCACAACGCGGAAGCGTCCGGGAAACTGACGGACCACCTCCAAAACATTGCGGCCGATTGAGCCTGTTGAGCCAAGCAGGGAAATGTTTTTCATGAGTCCTTTTGATCGCTTAAAAATGAAAGTCAGCCGGCGGAAGCGCGACCAGAATCGTAATAGTGAGCCGTTGTTATAATGTTAATCTCTGTATCCGGCTTGGTAACATTGCAGTGGAACCGTATGCGTCGCTGTTACAGAAGCATGGAGCCGTGATCGGATGAGTCAAGAACATAGAATTATCTTCCAATGGGGCCTGAGCATAGCTTTGTCCCAAAAGACAGCAAGTAATAGAGCGCCGGGGCGGTGAGCAGCAGAGAGTCGATACGGTCCAGTAATCCGCCGTGTCCAGGGAGAAGGCTTCCGGAATCTTTTACGCCAAAGGCCCGCTTGATGACTGATTCGGAAAGATCACCGGCCGCGCCGAGGCAACCCAGTAGAAGGACGATGGCAATTATCCAGAGCAAACCTTGATCCGGCAGAAAAAAATGTCGGACAACAAGGGCGGCGACCAGACTGCCGACAAGACCGCCAAAGAAGCCTTCCCAGGTTTTTCCGGGACTGATGGCGGGGCAGAGTTTGTTTTTGCCGAATTTGCTGCCGGTATAGAAAGCTGCGGTGTCCGAGGCTGCGGTAATGGCGGTGAGCAGCAGCAGCCAGGCCCGACCCTGGGGCAGGGCCATGAGCAGGACAAGGTGGGCGCTGCACAGGCTGATGTACAGGTAGCCAAATCCCCCGCGGCTGAGAACCTCGTAGGGCTGGGAAAAACTGGCATAGCGGGAAAGGGTGTGAAGCAGAAGGGCGATCAGGGCAAGGCTCAGTCCACAGAGCAGGCCCGTGGGTTCACCGGAAAAAGTCCCGATCAGCGGGAACAGGCCAAAAAGAATAAGAGGGATTTTGGAGTGCCGGCTGAGGGCGGGCAGGACAATGCTCAGGTATTCGGATAGCGCAACACCAGCCAGGCAGGTGATAGCCAGCCAGAATAGCGGAAAAGGGCCCATGAAAATAAGAAGCAGCCAGACAGCGCTTGCCAGAACACCGGTAATGAGTCGTTTCATGTTAATCCTGTCATAGCCGATCCTTGCTGCGGATGCTCAATTGGGGTGCGTCTGTTCAGTCTGTTCGCCTGTTTTTCCATAACGCCGTTGCCGTTTCTGAAAGTCCATGATGGCATTCAGCAGATCCTGCTTTCTGAAATCAGGCCAGAGGATTTCCGTGAAATAAAGCTCCGCATAGGATGCCTGCCACAGAAGAAAATTGCTCAGTCGTGCTTCTCCCCCGGTACGAATCAAAAGATCAGGGTCGGGTAGACCTGCGGTGTACAGGTGCTGCTCCAACACGGCCTGGTCAATCTTTTCGGGAACCAGAGTCCCTTCAAGACATTTTTGCGCGATTGCCTGTACGGCCCGGGTGATTTCACTTCTGCCGCCATAGCTCAAGGCGAGATTGAGAATCAGCCCTGTGTTGCCTGATGTTTCCTGGATCACCCGTTCCATCACCTTACGGACTTCAGGGGGGATTCGGTCTTTCTGTCCCAGGCAGCGCAAGCTCACATTGTTGTGGACCATGGTGGTCAGTTCGCTTTCCAGAAAGGATTTCAGCAATCCCATGAGGGCCTGAACCTCAAGGGGCGGGCGTTTCCAGTTTTCCGTAGAAAATGCGTACAGGGTAAGCACCCCGATACCAAGCTCCCGGGCAGCGCGAACGATATCCTGAACGGATTCCACCCCGGCCCGGTGACCCATAATTCGGGGCTTTCCCTGTTGCTCGGCCCAGCGGCCATTGCCATCCATAATGATAGCTATATGGCGGGGCAGGGTTGCAGTGTCGGGCTTGGGCATTGGCTTATCTCGGTTTTTAGCAGATTACAGCAAACAACCGGCTGAGGCAAGGGGCGGGAAGGGGGCAAGAAAAGTTTAAGCCGTTGTAGTAAGAGAATATCGTCAATGTGATAGCGAGAACGGCTTACAGTGATGCAGCGAAGCAGCGCCGTTTATACAGCTGTCCGTGGCGATAGCCAGGAAAACACATGATTCGTAACGACACCTAAACCGCCATGACCTCTTTTTCTTTTTCAGCCATGATCTCATCGATCTGTTTGATAAACCTGTCGGTGGCGTGTTGGGCCTCATCCTGCATCCTGAAGAAATCGTCTTCCGGGATTTCCTTGTTGGTTTTCTGTTTTTTCAGGGTGTCGATGGCCTCGCGCCGCAGATTACGAACGGCAACCCGGTGCTCTTCGCTGATCTTCTTGACGTTTTTCACCAGCTCTTTACGCCGCTCTTCAGTGAGCTGGGGGATGGAGATCCGGATCATCTTGCCGTCGTTTGAGGGGTTGAGGCCCAGGTCTGAGGAGAAGATGGCTTTTTCGATGGCGGGAAGGAGCTTGGCATCCCAGGGCTGAATAACCAGCATCCGGCTTTCCGGGATGGTCACGGCGCCGACCTGATTGAGCGGCATCGGCGTGCCGTAGGCCATGACTTTTAAACCGTCGAGCAGGGCGGTAGTGGCCCGACCGGTTCGGATCTTGGTGAGATCGCGTTTGAAGGCCTCGATGTTTGTCATCATTTTTTCGGTCAGCCCGTCGATGATCTCACTCATTGTCCTCTCCCTGTATCAATGTGCCGATCTGCTCGCCGCAGATGGCCCTCTTCATATTGCCGGGGATATTCATGTTGAAAACCATAATAGAGGTGTTGTTGTCCATGGCCAGGGAGATTGCCGCCGAATCCATGACTCTGAGACGCCGATGCAGAACCTCGCTGAAGCTGAGCCGGGAAAATTTGACCGCCTCCTTGTGTTTGAGCGGGTCCTTGTCATAGACGCCATCGACTCTGGTGGCCTTGCAGATCAGGTCGGCATTGATTTCCAGACCACGGAGCACAGCGGCTGTATCGGTGGTGAAGTATGGGTTGGCGGTGCCTGCCCCGAAGATCACCACCCTCCCTTTGCGGAGATGGTGTACTGCCTTTTGCTGGGAATAGGGTTCGCAGACTGTGAGCATGGGGATGGCGGAGAGAACCCTGGCGGCGATGCCGTTTCTTTCCAGGGCGTCTTGCAGGGCCAGGGCATTGATGACCGTGGCCAGCATGCCCATGTTGTCGGCGGCGGCCCGGTTCATTCCGGCAGAGGCGCCGGCTACCCCTCGGAAAATGTTACCCGCGCCGATAACCAGGCTGGTTTGCACCTTGAGGTCAACGAGGGATTGGATTTCCGAGGCGAGATAATCAAGTACGCTGGTGCTGATGCCGAAAGCGGCGTCGCCCATCAGGGCTTCGCCGCTCAGCTTCAGGAGAACTCTTTGGTATTTAGGGGCCGTTAAGGAATTATCCATGTTTTTCTGGTCATTCATTTACGGCCACTTATGCCGTTTTTTTTATATCGAATACCAAGGTTATTTACCCGCAACGGCTTGGCTTTGGTCACGGTCAGTTCATCCGAGGCATTGGTAAAACAGCGTTATGCGCCAACTTGAAAACGGGCAAAACGTTTGATAGTGAGGCCTGTGCCAAGCTTGGTTGACACTTCCTTGACCAGATCCTGAACCGAGATGTCTGGGTTTTTGACGAACTTTTGCTCCAAAAGACAGCTCTCGGCAAAGAAGCGGTCCATTTTGCCGCCCACCATCTTCTCGGCGATGTTCGCCGGCTTGCCGGAATCGATGGCCTGCTGGATGAAGATGTTGCGCTCACGTTCCGCCAGGTCCGCAGGAACTTCTTCGCGGTTGATGGAAACAGGGTTGGCTGCGGCAATATGCATGCAGATATTCTTGGCGAACTCGCTGAAATCGGCGTTTTTGGCAACCGAGTCGTTCTCGCAGGCTATCTCGACCATGACGCCCAATTTACCGCCGGCATGGATGTAGGTTTCGCTCACGCCTTCGTTGAATTTGGCAAAGCGTTTGACGCCGATGTTCTCGCCGAGCTTGGCCACCAGTTCGTTGAGCATATCCTGAATGGAGAGGGCTGGGTTTTTAACGAATTTCTGCGCCATGAGGTCGGCTGGAGAAGCGGGCGGCGTAGTCTCTGCCACATGCAAGACGACATTCTTGGCGAACTCGATAAAGGCGTCACTCTTGGCGACAAAATCAGTCTCGCAGTTTACTTCCACCATGACGCCCAGCTTGCCGTCGGCCTGGATGTAAGTTTCCACCAAACCTTCACTGGTTGCCCGGCCTGCCCGCTTCTGGGCAACAGCCAGACCTTTCTGGCGGAGCAGATCGACGGCTTTTTCCATGTCGCCGTCGGTCTCGGTGAGGGCTTTTTTGCAATCCATCATACCCGCGTTGGTTTTGTCGCGGAGTTCTTTTACCATCTGACTTGTAATATTCACGGTTCTACCTTCATGTGCTCTTGTAATCTGGAAGCGACTCTATGGCGTAGTCCCCGGCCGGACTCACAAAGTTCGGCCGGAGCGCTTTTTAGAGAGGCAGATTTATGCTTCGTCGCCTTTTGCAGCAGCAGCCTTGGCTTCGGTGTCCTTATCGGTGGCAGCCCGATTGACTGCGGCAAGTTTTTCCTGGCCGCTCAACACGGCATCCGCCATTTTTGAGGCAATCAACTTGATGGCGCGGATGGCGTCATCGTTGCCGGGGATGAGATAATCAATGCCTTTGGGATCACAGTTGGTGTCAATCAGGGCAACCACAGGGATGCCGAGGCGATTGGCCTCTTCGATGGCAATTGCTTCGCGTTTCGGATCAATGAGGAAGATGGCAGCGGGCAGCCCCTTCATGTTTTTAATGCCGCCCAGGTTGCGATCCAACTTGATCGCGTCCTTCTGGATCTGGAGGGCTTCTTTTTTGTGGTAATGGTTGATGGTGCCGTCTTCCTGCATAGCTTCGTATTTCTTCAGCTTGTCAACACTGTTCTTGATGGTCTGGTGGTTGGTCAGCATGCCGCCGAGCCAGCGGTTGTTGATGTAGTACATGCCGCAACGTTCGGCTTCTTCCTTGATGATATCCTGGCCCTGGCGCTTGGTGCCGACGAAAAGAACGGTTCCGCCCTTGGCTGCAGTCTTGGCAATGAATTCGAAAGCCTTGTTGAAAAGCGGCAGGGTCTTATCGAGGTTGATGATGTAGATTTTGTTGCGGGCGCCGAAGATATACGGCTTCATTTTCGGGTTCCAGCGGCGGGTCTGATGGCCAAAATGCATACCGGCCTCCAGCATTTCCTTCATAGTAACGTAAGACATGGCACTTCTCCTGTGGTTTTGGTTTTTCGTCCACCCCATCGCTCCAACCCGAATCCGGGCACCAGAGGAGCATTTGCAGGGGTGTGTTTATTTTTGAACCCGAATTGTTTAACATCTGGGCTCTTTTTTTGCAAGCACTGTTTGGCTAAGTCTGGTGAGCAAATAAATTGTCCGCCTTGATTCCTGTTTTCTCTTGGTACAGAACAAATTTGGGCAAATTTTGCGCTACAAATCCGGACAGCTTTCGTGTTCCCTGGAATTTGCTGAAAAAAAGTTGCAAACGAGTCATTGCATTGCTAGGGTAGAGTGATTCTTGCGTCTGTACGGGTTTTTTCGACGGGTCGAACAACGCTATTTCTTGTCATGTTCATCTAAGTCATCTCTTTGGCATTGCATACCATTAGGGAAATGTCTTTGCCGTGGGTAATAATTTTTCGTTATCCTTGTTGCGTTGATAGGTGTTTCGCTCTCCAGCCATTGCTTTCGATGACCAGATTGCTATTTTTTCAAGCAGTTTATGCAGGAGGCTTCTGCCGTTAAAACAAATTAAATCCCATTTCATCTTGCTACCTTGCGGGAAGCATACGACAGTTTTGCTTTTTTCCGTGCCTGAGGTCTGAAATACTAAACTGACGTTTGATGAAAACGTGCAATTAAAAAAAGAACACGGGGACGGCAAATGCGGCGAACAAGGGGAAGCGCTTGAATATCGCACCTTGCTCCGGATGCTTGACGCCCTTGATGAAGCTGTTATTGGCGTAAACGAAAGCGAAGAAATCCGTTTCTGTAATCGTGCCTGTGAAAAGCTTTTGCTCTATCCGACAGATGATCTCCGCGGCCGTTTGATCTGGTCGATATTCCGCACCAACACAGCCGATCTTCTTCGTCCTTTTTTATGCGCCGACGATGAGGATTTTTGCGTTTCCGGACAGGGGGCACGGGTTTTTAGAGTCGGTCTTGAGAGGCGATGTGGAAATAATTGTTACGTCAACGTCCAGGTCGTCCCTTTTCTCAGTGAATGTTCGGTTTACTTCCTGTTTATTTTGAAGTGGCCTGGAAAGGCGTCCGGGTTTATCTGGCAACGGCAGTGGAATGTCTCGGTAACTCCTGTGGATGAAGAGCTGTCGGTGATCGAGGAGACACTCAAGGGTCTTGGCGTCATTCTCACCGAGCTGTTGCCGGAACCTTCCGTTGAGACCGGACAAATTTTGTTCGGTCTGAGTGAGATTAATCTCTCTCTTGTCCGGATAAACCATCTCTTGCAACGCTCCCCCCCCCCAACAAGCAAACAGGCTTTTCTCGCCGTAAAGGTGATGAGCCTCTGTGTCGAGTACTGGATCGAATGCTGTGGAACGGACAAATTCGATCTTGCCCGTGAATCCAAATTCTGGACGGTTTACACCAATCCTGATGGCTGGGAACGCACCCAAACCCTTGATAAATATTTCGATATCAATCGATTACCGAAAAGACCAAATTGGAAAAAAATATTGGCTACCGCCAACTTCGTTTTGACTCGCTGCTCCATCCCCTCTCTCTTGCGCGAAAAACTAGAAATATTTTCAGAGCGGCTCCAGTTTTCCATGGATGAGTAATCCGTTTTCCCATCCAATTCTGTTGTCGAGTTGATACCAGTCACTTAGTTTCCCTTAATGACTACATGATAACATCGTATTTTCGGGGCGTTGCCTGTTGTTTAACAATTTTAACAAGGTGGTTTGTTGACGCAGCGTATTGATGTTAGGGAAGATAACCCTAACATCAATCGGAGTTGGGCGGCATCAATGTGCAGGAGCTTGTTGGCGTCGGCCACTTCTTAATGTTCAACGAAGAGGGAGGTGATGGATTGTGATCACGAGCATAAAGATTTTTGATGGATAAGAGGGATGTTTCATTCAGGGTGTTCAAGTGGAGAATAGTAATTATCTAGCACAAGAGCATTATAAACAAGACAAAGGAGTTTTGTTATGTCCAACTCTGATATCAAGCTCAATTTTATCAACCATTCCAATGATACAAATAACAGTTCGATTGTTATTTTTCAGCAGAATGTTGCAGAATCTTTCGGTGAGATCGCGGTGGCTTGGAGGGTTATCCAGAACTGCGGTCGACTCGACAGTCATCCTTTCACCTACCCCATGCAGTTCCAGGTCAGTGCCAAGGATTCCTATGGGAACTATACCCCGCAGTTGACCGCTGTAGATGGCCAAGCCTACGAAATGGTCAAGGATACCTCCGGTGATGTGTTGTCGATTGCCAGTACGCCGGCCAGCAGTTCCTCCGAGATTGAAGTTCGCAACAGCCTGCAGCAGGGGGCCATAGACGCCTGTTGCTTTCGAAATGGCAAGCTTTTGGCCACCAAAACCAATATCGCCCCGGGCCAGAAGGCGGTCTTTCAGTTTCATCCGCGTATCTACATCGGTGTGGTTTCCCAGATCACGGAGTCGCAGATCATGGATTCCGCCATTATCCAAACAATTAATACTGAATTGAACCTGTTCGGCATTTCCAGCGCCGATATCATCATGACCGGCGGAGGTCCCGGCCCCGGCTCGTCACCGTTCGAGTTCAATCTTGCCAATATCAATACCCAGTAAAGTCTGGCAATCGATTTCGATACAGAAGGAATGGCCCTTCCTTCTGTATCGGCTTGGCCTTGGGGTTTAAGAACAGATAAGGAGGAGCCAGTGGTCGATATGACGACGGAAAAAAAT
>VMSS01000161.1 GCA_013791995.1 Desulfurivibrio sp.
ACCATAGTCTTCAGCGCTTTTCAAGCCTCACGGTTTCCAACTCACCGTCTTTACTGCCAATTTTTTTCAGGACGAATTTCCGCCCCTGAACCATCACCTCACCGGCACGATCCGCCCCCCGCAACTCATGTTCAAGGGCCTGGGCTTCCCGCAGATCCGTGGCGCGGCCTTTTTCCAGCCGAAAAATATTGGCGTTGGACTGGGAAAAATTCTGCAAAACCGCCACATAGGCCAGGCTGAGAATGAGTACGGCAACGAGCACCTCCAGCAGGGTAAACCCGTGTTGCTGGGAATAATTACCCAAGGTTTTTGAATCTGCCTTCCGCATCCCCGCTCCTATTGCTCCATTCCGGAAAATGTCGGCGTCACGCCGGGCGGCAGACATTTGGGAAAAAAGGCGAACTCTTCCCCGCCAAGACTGACAACCACCCTGCTTTTTTCCGGTTCATAGTTCAGAAGCACCGACTTTTCCGCACCGTACATCTTTTCCATCTCGTTGAACTCGGGCAGATACTTCTCGCCGTACTCGGTGTTGAAATAATCCACTTTTTCCAGATAATAAAGGACCTGCTCGTCGGGATTGACCCGGTACACCGCAAGCACCGTGCCTGCATCTCTGTGCAGCAGGGGCTGACGGGTTACGATGCGAAGCACTCCGTCTCCGCCGGAGATCAAGACCTTGCCGAAACGCAGATCGTACCAGGCCCCGTTCACCTGGTGCCGCAGGAGGCTGAGCAGATTCTTTTCCCTGCCCATGGTCTCCAGATGCTTCCCGCCCCTGGCGCTGAAATTGATCCCGACATTGAGCACCGAATAGATCATGGTGGAGACCATGCCCAAAAGCACCACGGCAATAAGCAGCTCAAACAGGGTGATTCCGCGCTGGCCGTGCAGCGTTTTGGGAAAAACCGGTGATACAGGTTGCCTTTCGTCCGTCATTGCCGCACCGGGATGCCGGTGAGCGGGTCTATGCGAAACTCCTGGGAGCTGTTCCCTCTGCGGGACACCATCCTTCCCGGGGTGGCCAATCCATCCGGATAAAAAACCAGGGTTTCCGGCCTGAATTCAAACACCGCGCCCCCGGAAAGCTCGATCTCTTTTTTTTCCTCCACCGCCCCGCTGAAAAAGAGGAGATGGGCAGACGTATCATAACGCATTGCCACCGGCCCGCCCTTGCTCACCGCCATCAGCCGGGCATAGCGGGTACCAGCGACCAGGGATGCCGTCTGCTTGCGAAAGCTCAACTTGTCGAGAAACCTCCCGGTGGCCGGGGCCACCACTCCGGCCATGATGCCGAGCAACGCCAGGACAATGATCAATTCAAGCAATGAAAATCCCCGTATGGCAAGACCGTGGTCTTGTCTCCAGGACTGTTTTCGGGGACGGTTCATGGTTGATGCACTCACGACACCTCGGAATTTACTTGCAAACAGGTGCTTCGACAGGCTCAGCACGAACGGAACATTATCAATACATTATCCGTCCGCAGCATCACTGACGAAGGAAATCAATACGTTAGAATAACATCCGTTCGCCCTGTGCCTGTCGAAGGGCCGTTTTCACGAAACCATCATGGATGATAATATCGTAAAAAATATCGGGATGAATTAACCCGCAATATCGTTGATGCTCAAGATAACCGAGAGCATGGAGATCACCACATAGCCCGCGACCACGGCGATGAGCAGGATAAAGATCGGCTCCACCATGGCGGTGAGCCGCTTGATCCTTTCCTTGAGTTCCTTTTCAAAATGGTCGGCGATCTGGCCGCACATCTCCCCCACCCTCCCCGACTCCTCCCCTATGGAGAGCAGTTCGGTGGCAAGCTCCGGAAAAAGCTTTTCCGCGCTCAGCCGCTGGCCGATACGGCGGCCCTCCTGAAGGGCGCGGGTGGCCTGGTTGAGCAGTCTGCGGTATTCCGCATTCACCGCCACGCCGCTGCCGATTTTAAGCGCTGCGGCCAGATGAACGCCGTTGTTGACCAGCACCTCGATGGTCCGGAAGATGCGGGTGGTCTCCAGGTTGCGGACAAAACCCGAGAGCACCGGAATTCGTAATACCCAACGGTCCAGACGCGTTTTTCCGTCTTCACTTTTGAAATAACGCCATATTGCAAGCGGCGGCCCAACCAGCACCAGAGCGGTCAACAGGGGGTGGCTGCTGATCCACTTGGCCGTGGCCATGAGCATCACCACATGACCGGGCAGTTGCTGGCCCATGCCCTCAAAAAGAATCTCAAAGCGAGGCAAAATGGTGGTCAGCAGGATAATGATCGCGAGAAAGCCCACGCCCAGGAGAAAAAGCGGATAGATGGAAGCAGAAATCACATACTGCTTGAGTTCCTGAAAGGCCGCCTGGTAGCTGGCAATCTTCATCAACATGGCGGGCAGGATGCCACCTTCTTCCCCGGCCCGGACAATATTGAGATACATGGGGGAAAAATGCGGATAATCAGCCAGGGCCTGGGAAAAGGATTTGCCTTCCTTGATTTTTTGCTCCAGATCGCCGACAAACTGCTGAAAAACCGGCTTATGACTGTGCCGTTTCATCACGCGCAGCGCTTGATCCAAAGCCAACCCGCTTTTAAGCAGCAAGCCGATCTGGTTGGTGAAAAACTCGATATCCGCACGCTTCAGCTTTTCCTTGCGGAATCGAAGCTGCAAGCCAAGCCCCAGGCCCAAGCCACCCTGACGATGGCGGCGGATGTTCAGGGGCCGCAAGCCCTGCTCCATGAGACGTTTGGCTGCGCTTTCCCGGTCCGGGGCTTCAAGAACCCCGTCCTGGGTCTGGTTGTTCGCGTCCAGGGCTGTGTATTTAAATTGCCCCATTTTCAGTTCCCCTGCAGACCCTGACCACCTCGCTGAAAGTGGTCAGCCCCTGTCGGACCTTGTCCAACCCGTCGCTGAACATGGACTGAAACCCCTGTTCCTCGGCAATCTTTCTCAGCTCCATCAAATCCAAGCCTTTGGAAATCCCCCGGTTGACGACTTCATCAACCACCAGCAGCTCATAGAGGCCGATCCGGCCGGTATAGCCGGTTCCGGAACAGCGGGGGCAGCCCTTCCCTTCGTAGATGGGGAAATCCTCGCCCGTCGGCTGGTAGCCGAACTCGCTGAGCAACCCCTGCTCCACCTTGCAATGGGGGCAGATGCAGCGCACCAGCCGCTGGGCCAGCACCCCGCGCAGGGAAGAGGAGATCAGAAAGCGCTCCACCCCGAGGTCGATCATCCGCACCACCGCAGAGATGGCGTCGTTGGTGTGCAGGGTGGAGAAAACCAGATGGCCGGTGAGGGAGGATTGCACCGCGATTTCCGCGGTTTCCAGATCGCGGATCTCGCCGATCATGATCACGTCCGGGTCCTGCCGGACAATGGAACGCAGACCCGAAGCAAAGGTCAGGCCGATTTCGGAACGCACCTGGATCTGATTGATGCCGTGCAACTGGTATTCCACCGGATCTTCCACGGTGATGATCTTGTTGCTGCCGGTGTTGATCTGGTTGAGCGCGCAATAGAGAGTCGTGGTCTTGCCGCTGCCGGTGGGGCCGGTAACCAGAATAATGCCGTCCGGCATCGCGATGAGCCTGCGGAACTCCTCTTCGATCCGGCTGCCCATGCCCAGCTTTACCAGCTCCAGGATAATGGAGGCCTTTTCCAGAATACGGATCACCACGCCTTCTCCGAAAATGGTGGGCAGGGTGGAAACCCGCAAATCGATCTCGCGGCCGGAAACCCGCATGGAAATCTTGCCGTCCTGGGGAAGCCGCCGCTCGGCAATGTCGAGTCCGGCCAGGAGCTTGGTCCGGGAGATAATGGCAGGCTGCATGGCGTGGGGGGGAATTTCATAATCGTGAAGAATGCCGTCGATGCGCAGCCGAATCCGCAACCCGTCTTCAAAGGGTTCCATGTGGATATCGCTGGCCCTCCGGGTGAGCGCCGCGTCGATCAGATTATTGACATACTTGATGACCGGCGCTTCCGAGGCCATATCCTTGAGTTTGTCGATATCCGCCTCATCAATGAGCATGGCCGCGGCTTCGTTCTCCTGCTGGCCCAACTGGTAGTGCTCACGCACCAGTTTCTTGAGCTGGGCCTCGCCGATAACCTGAATGGTGAAAGGCGACGCCAGACTGATCCGGGCGGAAGCGAGGATATCGGGGTCCAAGGGGTCGCTGGTCAGGAGGAAATGGTCGGAATCCCCTCGGCGAAAGAGGAGAAAGGGATGGTCTTTCAAAAAAAACTGGGAAATGGGTGGGGTAAGAAATTCCTCAGCTTCCTGCGGAACATACACACTCAGCCCAAGCTGCTGGGCCAGGGCCCCTGCGAGGTCTTCTTCGCTGATGTAGCCGAGGGAAAGCAGGATGTCCCCAAGCCGGCGGGACACGGTTTCCTGATGGGTCAGGGCCCGGTCAAGCTGAGCGGGCTGCAACCTGCCGCCGGCGACCAGCAATGAACCGATTTTTTCTTTTTTACGAAAGAAGGCGGCTTGCATAAGGGAGCAAAGGCCTCTGCCGGGGATTAATCCCAGCTGCCCAAGTCGGCGTTTTCTTTTTCCCCGCCGGGCAGATTGTCCTGCCCGTAGGAATAGATGTCCACCTCGCCATGCTCTCCGGGATTGCGATACTGATAGGGGTTGCCCCACGGATCGTTGGGCACGGCCTTTTTCAGATAGGCGCCGTCCCATTTCTGCTGGCCCGGATTGGTCACCAGGGCGGTCAACCCTTCCTGTTGGGTCGGATAACGGCCCACGTCAAGCCGAAAAGCGTCCATGGCCGCCATGAGCATTTCTATCTGGGTTTTGGCCGTTTTCTGCTGGGCCTTGCCCAGTTTACCGAAAAGCTTTGGCCCGACCAGAGAGGCGATCAGCCCGAGGATGACCATGACGATCAACAGTTCCATCAAGGAAAAGCCGCGCTGTTTTTTCAGGTTTCGTTGTTTCATGAAGATGTTTTCTGCCTGGCGAAGGTTATCCTTGCTCCGGTGTATTTCGGCCCGGAACAAGGCGGCGAATCAGGGAAAGACTCCTCTGTGCTTACAATGGCCGGGCCAAATGTGTCAAGAAAAAATGGGATCGATTACGGCGCCTCTTATGGTTTGCGCGCCACCTTCAGCAGTTTCCCGCCGATGATGGCGAAAATGCCGCAACCAACGCTGAACAAGGCGCCCATCTTGGCCGCACCCTGAATGACCGGATCGGTAAAAGCCTCGCCCGCCACGAACAGGGCCACGGTCAGACCAAGTCCTCCGATCAGTCCGACCAGCAGCAACTCCTTTTTCCCGACATGCGAAGGCAACGGATACCCCAGCCATTTGCCCAGCATTCCCATGATGAAAATGCCGCCGGTTTTGCCGATCGCCAGAGAGGCCAGGACCAGCCAGGTTGCGACGCCCATCCCGGAAAACTCCACTCCGGCGTTGGCCAGGCCGAACATGAACAGGCCGAAATCCACCACCACCTTCCACTCGTGCTCAAAGCTGGCGAGGGGGGAGAGATCCCTGGGATCTTCCTCAAAGAGATGCTTTTGTTCCCGGGGAGGATGGGGCAGAAAAGGAACGATGAAAACCAGGGCAAGGGCGGGATGGATATGAGCCTTGAACAACCCGACCCAACTGAGGCCGCCGCCAAGAATGACATACGGCCAGTAGCTGGCGGCCTTGCGTCGGAAGAGCAGAAAAGCGATGCCCATTCCGCCCAGGGTAAGCCCCAGCCATTGCAGGGCAACGGGATGCATCGGGTCCGGATAAAAAATCGCGATGATGGCAAGGCCGATGGCATCGTCGGCTATGGCCAGCAGCAGCAGAAACGAGATGGCGGGATGCCGCTTGCCGAACACCAGGGTGGCGACCAGCCAGGCCAGGGCAATGTCGGTGGCGGTGGGAATGCCCCAGCCGCCCCGCAGCTCCGAGTTGCCGATCAGGGCATTGAGGCCAAAATAAACGAGCACCGGTCCTGCCACCCCGCCAAATGTAGCCAGCAAAGGGTTTATTGCCTTGCGCAGGGGATGGAGATCGCCTCCGGGCAGGCAGCTCTTGGTAATTTCCGCCGCAGCCATGCCGAAAAACAGCACCATGAACAATTCATTGGCGATGAAATGGAAGCTGAGCTTCCCGACCAGGGGTTCATGGTTGAAATAGTGGTAGCTTTCCGGAGACAGGTTTCCCCAGATCAGGGCAACCACAACCCCGGAAAGAAGCGGGACGGAAAACTCCCGGAGCATATTGAAATGTCTTTTCACAATGTATTCCTTGCTGGACTGGCTGGAAAAAAATCGTCACACCGGTGAAAACCGGTGTCCAGCCTTTCCGGAAATGCACACAGAGGTCTGGATTCCGGCTTTCGCAGGAATGACGGGCGGTCGCTGAGTTGCGACAAATCCACGCCCAATCATACCAAAACCCCCTCCACGGTCAAGAGGAATCACCTTTTACTGTGCAGCGGCCTCGTTAATCCTGGCGATCAATTCACCGATGTCCACCGGCTTCATGAGATAATCGAACAGGCCGCGCTGCATGCCGACGATGCCGCTCTCCGTGGAGCCGTGCCCGGTGAGGATAATCACCTGGATACGCGGATCGTGCTGCTTGATCAGGTCCAGGGTGGCGAGACCGTCCACCCCCGGCATCATCAGGTCGAGCACAACCACATCTGGCGCCCAGCCCGAAGCAAGCAGCGTCACCGCTTCGCCGGCGCCGCCCACGGCTTTGGCGGTAAAGCCTCGCAGTTCCAATCGCTCTGCCAGGGTTGACCCGAATTCAAGCTCATCGTCTACAATGAGAATCCTACGCTCGGTCATCGCTTTCACCTCCGCTGTAAATCGGGAAGGAAATGATAAAGGTTGTGCCAACCCCAACCTCGCTGCTCACCTCGATCTCCCCGCCCAATTTCTGCACAATGCCATAGGTAATGGAGAGTCCCAGTCCGGTTCCCTTTCTCTCCTCGTTGGCCTTGGTCGTGAAAAACGGCTCGAAGATATTCTTCATGATTTCCGGAGCAATCCCCGGCCCGGTATCGGAAATAGCCACCATCACCGTCTTGTTGTTTTCGCGGCTCGAGGTGATATGAATCGCCCCATCACTGCGGATCGCATCGATGGCGTTATTGATCACATTAAGGAACACCTGCTGCAGCTGGCCATGGTCCGCCATAATGACCGGTAGATCCTTCTGGAGTTGCAGAAAAACATCGATGTTGCGATAAGCAGCCTCTTTTTCCAGAAAACTCAAGACCTCCTGCACGATTTCATTGAGCTGCACCACAGTCAGGGAGGGCTCCATCCGCCGGGCAAAGCCCAGCAGTCGGTGGGTGATGGTTCTGGCCCGGCCCACCGCGTTTTGCAGGGATGCCAACTGATTGAGAAATTTCTCCCGGTAACGGAAATCCTGGTCCAGCCCGACCAGATCCTGCATCAACCCGGCTTTTTCCCCGATGATCGCCAGCGGATTGTTGATCTCATGGGCAACACCCGCAGCCAACCGACCTATGGAAGCCAGCTTGTTCGAGTGTTCCGTTTCACTTAGAATTCTGTCCCGCGCTTCATCGGCCTCCCGGAATTTTCCAGCCAGAAAACGGGCCAGCCAGAAAACAACCCCTCCCGAGATCAAAAAACAGATGGCAAGAGTGAAAAGCTGCCGAGCTTTGAAGGAATGCCAGATTTTCCGGGCCTCAGCGCCCTGCTGGTCGAGAACCAGCAGCCAGGGCGTGTTCGGAATCCTGCTTACGGCCCGATAAAAACTGCTGTCGCCGCGCATTTCCTCGAAAATGAGGATATCGTTCTGCTTGGGTTTGCGACTGAGACGGAAATCCTCCATGGGGCCGCCATGGTAGCGGGAGGAGCTTTGCAGGATGCCGCTATCGTTGATAAGAAAGATGTCCTCCAAAACTTCGGTGTCTGCCTTGGCCAGAAAACGGTCCAGGGTTTCGGTGTCGATGCTCGCCCGAAGCACCCAATACTGTTCCGAATACGAGTCCTTCTTGCTGGCGGCCACCACGAAATGAGGCATATTCCGGAAGCCGGTAAAAACTTCACTCACATACATTCTCCGGGCCAGAGCCTTATGAAACCAGAGACTGTCGCTGTAATCCTTGCCCGCCAACCGGTATGGGCCGACATAGGCGCTCTGGATGCCGTCCGGGCCGACAACACTCAAATCGACCAGCCCCTGGTGCTCCTTCTTGAGCTGCTTGAATATCAGTTCAAGCTTTTTGATATCGGAGAGATCCTCGAAAGAGTAGGTGTCAATGACAACGGTGATCGCCGCTTCCATTTTTTCCAGGTAGGCGTTGATGGTCGCTCTGGCGCTTTCCGCGTTCCAGCGGGCGTTGGTCTGGGAATCCTCACGCAGAAGCTGCTGGTACTGGATAAAATTGAGCCCCGAGGCAACACTCAAGGGGATGATGGTGATAGCCAGCATCACGATAAGCAGGCTGTTACGCATACATTTGTACCGGGTCTTGGGAGAAAGATCCTTGCCGGAAATGCCGCAAAACAAGGGGAACTTAGGCCGGGGAGAAAGATTCGTACTCATGATGCCGCACTCCTCTCTATTTTCGGCCGGACAATGGCTCCCAACCGTAGTTGCTTGGCGATGGCCAGGTCAATGGCTTCTGCAGCCGGGCCGATCACCCTGTCGATCACCTCTATTTTTTTCCAGACCAGATACTGAAAATGCGCCTCCTCAATCCCGCCGCATATCACCAGGGACACCTCTTCCCGGATGATCAGACTGCACAGTTCATCGCTGGACGGACCCGGCAGCAGAACCGTGCGCGGCTCCCCCGAGGTCTTGCCCCGGACGACTTTGGCAATGAGAACCTCCGTGGCCAGATCGAAGCGCGGAGCAATATCGTTATTCTGCAGGGTTACCAGTATCTTCATGCCATCTTACCCAGATTCGCACTCGTGAGCACAGGTCAATAACCGAAGCTACAACCTGTGTTATCTTAATTTGCAAGCGATCAGACCGATGACAGCTAAGCGAGCGCAGAGCGAGACTGCGAAGCAGATGCGCCACCCGATGATCGCTCACAACGCGTACTCTTTCATCTTTCGCCACAACGTGGTGCGGCCCCAACCAAGCACCTTTGCGGCCTCGGTACGGCTGCCCCCGGTCTGCATGAGCGCTGTAAGGATTTTCTTTTTTTCAATAGCACTCCAACTCGATGCGTTACCCGGGCTTTCCGGCACCACCTCTTGGGCCATCTTTTCTCCGGTTTCCAGACGGTTCGACTGTCCTCCCTCAGATTTTGGCAGGACCGCCTTTCCTGTGTCGGCAAGCACATAGGGAGGCAGATGCTCGATCCCGATAACCTCTCCCCGACAGATATTCACCCCGTATTCAATGATATTGCGCAACTCGCGGACATTGCCAGGATAGTGATAGCTGCTCAGTAATCGCAGGGCTTGGGCGGAAAGTCTCTTGATGCTTTTCTCGAAGCTTGCCGCAAACATCTGCAGAAAATGATCAATCAGCAGCCGCACATCGCCATCCCGGTCACGGAGCGAGGGCAGATGCACCCGCAGAACGTTGAGACGGAAAAACAGATCTTCCCTAAACTTGCTCTCCTGAACCAACTGTTTCAAGTCACGATGGGTGCCGGTTATCAGCCGCACATCGACCCGGACCTTTTTCTGACTGCCCAGGGGAAAAAATTCCCGATCGTCAAGAACAGTGAGCAGTTTTACCTGAAGCGGCAAGGGCAGATCGCCTATCTCGGTCAGGTAGATGGTGCCGCCCTGGGCAAGCTGAAACATGCCGTGCTTATCGGCGTGCGCCCCGGTGAAGGCGCCCCGCATATGACCGAACAGCTCGGACTCGAGCAGACTTTCCGGAAGCGCCCCGCAGTTCACCTTGATAAACGGATACTTGGAGCGGCGGGAGGCCTCGTGAATGGCCTCGGCCAGGATGTCCTTGCCGGTGCCGGTCTCGCCGGTAATCAGCACCGAAGAATCAGTATGGGCAAGAACCGGCAGCAGCTCGAAGATTTCCTGCATCTTCGGACTATGCCCGAGAAGGCCCTTGGTCGGACCCATATCCTTTTTGCGGCCGATCTCCTGAAACGCGGTGATATCTTCAAGCACAAGAACCAGCGCCTGCCGCCCTTCCCTGGGGTCAGTCACCGGGGTGACCGTGAAACGCATGGGAATCTTTTTACGATTCAGTCCGAGGATGTCGCCCTCGGCGCTTGAAGCAACCCCGGTCTCAAAGGCCTCACGGAATACCTGTGCGTTTCTGCCGAAACTGCTGTGCAACACATGGTCGCAATAAATACCACGGACTTCCTCCCCGGAATACCCGGTTATCGCCTCGAGAAAGCGGTTCATCATAATGATGGAGAGATCCTGATCGAGAAGGGCGATACCGTGCGGCACCCCATTAAGGATGTCCAGGAGATCGGGAGTGAAGGTCGTGGCTTCTTCGGTTTCAGACATTGACATCGAACCATTGCATAGGATGTGCGAACACACATTGCCACCAAAGTGTTTCATATTGTCCCCACATGTTCCAAATACAATACTTGCGGGCGAGAAGTCAATATTTTTTTTCACACCGCGCGCAGACCTGCACCCCAATGAAACACAGGGAAATCTCCTCGCCCGCATCCACACGCATACCGAAAAACAAAAAAAACGAAACCCCTCCGGTCCGCGCCAATGTTTCACCCATTCGCCAATATGTTTCTTGTTGTTTCACAATGTTCCCCCCCAACCCTCTTGACTTGGAAGGTTTTTTTATAAGATACTGTTTTCATATGAGATTAACCCGTGGCACGATCTTTGCTGTATCATCAAGACAACAGCACACGAAGTTCCGGTGCCTGGGAAGCATCACACAAATTACGGAGGTTGCCATGAAAACACTTAACACTTTCCAACAATGGATGACAGCCATCACCTTTGCCGAAGCCGGAGAATGGGAAAGCGCACGCCTCATGACCCCAGTCAGCATCCGGACCAGGGCAATCAACACATTCCAGAAGATCTTCATGGCCGCGGCTTTTGCCGAAGAGGGACTCCATGCTGAGGCCATTGGCCTGGCTGATGGCCTCAGCTTCCATGCGCCCAGCGCCGATGACTTTCTTCTGTCGCTCGGCCTGGGCGGAATCCGCATGACCTACGGCGTTTACGCCACCGAATCAGCACGATAGGACCTGGGCCGGATCGGGCAACCACCCATGCAGGCAACCGCGCTCATTGCCTCAAGTGACGCAACCTTTGCGAAAACGATGGAAGCCCTGCTGCAACGCTGGGGTATGAAGGTTGAATTGTCCGGTGGCTCCACGCATCCGCCATCCCTCGAGACGGAGATCGTTCTGCTCGACATCAGGCAGGACAACAGCGACGGAATCTCTTTCCTGCTGACCATCCGGGAAAAAATGCCCGAAGCCGAGGTAATACTCATCAACAGGGCGGACAATATCCCGCAGTCCATCGCCGGGATGCAGGCCGGAGCGGCCGATGAAATCATCGCCCCGTTTGACACAGGCGCCCTGAAAAACACCATTTCCGCCGCCCTCCGTCGCCGGAAAAAAAGACAGGGGAAGAAATCGCTGTTCAGGAGATTCGGGGACGCCATGGCCGCCGCGACCTTTGCCCAGGCCGGAGAATTTGAAACAGCCGTCGCCCTGCTGGACGAGCAGGAAGAAAAAGACCGGTCCTCCTTCGACCGGAACACCCCTTAAGGGCTGCTCCCGCGCTGGCCCACAACCGACAATGAGGACGTTATGGACGACATCAAAATTCTGCTGGTAGACGACGAGGAAGATTTTGTCAGGACGCTGTCGGAACGTCTTGACCTGCGGGATCTTGGCAGCAAGACCGCGCTCAACGGCGAACAGGCTTTGGGCTATGTGGGCGAGAAAGAACCCGATGTCATGGTCCTTGATCTGAAAATGCCGGGCATCGACGGGATGGAGGTTCTGCGCCGTGTACGGCAAATCTACCCCAACATCCAGGTCATCATTCAAACCGGGCACGGCAACGATTTGGACGAGTCCGAGGCACGACGACTCGGTGTGTTTGACTATCTGAAAAAACCCGTTGATATCGAAATACTGGTTGAACGGATCAAGGCAGCCCACCAGGCAAAAAAGAGCCTGCTGGACAGCTCCGCCACTGCTGCGGCCTTCGCCGAAGCAGGAGAATATGACACCGCCAGGGACCTGTTGAAACAATAACTCCTTGGCAA
>VMSS01000065.1 GCA_013791995.1 Desulfurivibrio sp.
AATTTGATTGGCATCCATATCCTGAGACACCGCTTGAACATCAGTCAGTTCAGGTCGGCCATGGGTCAGGGTGCCGGTTTTGTCAAAAACCACTGCGTCGATCTTTTGCGCCATTTCCAGGGCCTCGCCGCTTTTCACCAACACACCCAATTGGGCTCCACGGCCAGTGCCGACCATGATTGAGGTCGGGGTGGCCAAGCCCATTGCGCACGGGCAGGCAATGACCAGCACCGCAATAAATATTCGCAGGGCAAAAGAAAACTCGGCCTGCCCGATGAAATACCAGGATAATCCCGCGACAATGGCAAAAACAATGACCGTGGGTACGAAATAGAGGCTGATGCGGTCCGCCAGATTGGCAATGGGCGCCTTGGAACCCTGAGCCTCGCGGACCATGGTAATGATCCGGGCAAGCACCGTGTCCTGCCCTACTTTTTCGGCCCGCATCTGCAACAGGCCGTTCTTGTTCAGGGTAGCGCCCACCACCGGATCGCCGACTTCCTTGGAAACCGGCAGAGATTCGCCGGTGAGCATGGACTCGTCCACACTGGAGCGGCCCTTGACCACCGAACCGTCCACTGGAATACGCTCGCCGGGCTTAACCAGCAGAATGTCGCCCTTTTCAATCTCCGCCACCGGAATCTTCTTGTGCTCCTCTGTTTCAGGAACCAGCAGGGTCGCCTCCTCCGGGGTCAGAGCCATAAGCTGACGGATGGCGTCCGAGGTGCGCACCTTGGAGCGGGTTTCCAGGTACTTGCCCAGGGAGACCAAAGCAATAAGCACACCGGCCGACTCAAAATACAGATCCATGACCCTGGTCATGGCCTCAATGCCCAAGCCGATCTCAATCAGGTTCCAGGTGGAGTAGACAAAAGCGGCGCCTGTGCCGATGGCAATGAGCGAATCCATATTGGGCGCGCCACGCCAGAGAGCCGGGAAACCGAGCAGATAAAAATGACGGCCCGACCACATGATCGGCAGAACCAGAAAAAACTGGACAACAGCAAAGGTGAACGGAGCCTGATGGGGAGCTAGAAACGAGGGCAACGGCAGGCCAAGCATCTCGCCCATGGAAAGAACAAGCAGCAAAACGGCAAAGACAAACGCCGGATAGAGCCGCTTTGCCATGGCAGCAAGCCTGGCAACCGCCTCCTCCTGCTGCCGCTCAAAATCAGATCCTCCGGCCGGGCCAGCCGCCTTGGCCGTGAAACCAAGTCGCTCGATACTCTCCCTGATCTGCCGCTGACTGACAACCTCCGGGTCAAAAACCACCACAGCCGATTCCGTGGCCAGATTCACCTGCATACTCTGCACCCCTTCCATCCCGCCCACAACCTTTTCGATTCGGGCGGAACAGGAGGCGCAGGTCATGCCGCCGATGGCCAGGGCCAGCTTTGTTTCCTTGTCCGGGAGCACCAACTCAAAACCAAGCCCTTTGACGATACCACCAATATCCGCAAGGCTAAGCCGTTCGGTTTCCCACTCCACCTCCATGCTCTCGGCGGCAAGATTCACCGTTGCGGACCGAATACCCTCGGTGTTGCCAAGCACTTTCTCAATGCGTGAGGAACACGAAGCACAGTGCATGCCCCGGATGGCGACCCTTTGTTTTTCGGTTAGCATGTGTGACTTGCTCCGGTGTTGATTGTTTTTTCCGTTCACGGTAAATTGCATGCAACTATGATGAACTCGTAACAATTGCCTTGCAGCAGGGCTCTCCTGAACCTGCCGAAAGAATCAGGACGAACGGACTTTTCTCGACGTCGTCATATTCCGCTCGTGCTGAGCCTGTCGAAGCACCTGTTTGCAACGTATTCAGAGTTATTACGAGTCCATCAACTGTAAAAAAATATTGCAGCCAGCAATATTTCAGTTTTTACTATAATTCCTCACAAACAACAATCCATCCAAGGAGTCCCACATGCCAACCATCCACATCAAAGGAATGAGCTGCGGTCACTGCGTGGCCTCGGTCACTTCGGCACTCAACGCCGTCGACGGCCTCAGCGAAGTGAATGTCTCACTTGAAAAGAAAGAAGCCACCTTCAACCAGAGCAAGGATATACCCCTGACTGCCATCAAAAAAGCCATCGATGCCATCGGTTTCGAGGTGGTGGATTAAAACAAGCAGCGCCTTCCAGACAGGAGCGGCGCAGTAAAGAACTACAGCACCATCACCACTGCAGGATGCCCCTTAAAGGCAAGGTGCTGGGCCTCGCGGTCCTCGGCGCTGACCACGACAAGCTCCACATCCAGACACAGATACTTGCCGCCGCTGCTGGAGTTGGAAAGGGTTACCAGGCACTCCCGCGCCTGAATAACCTCGGCGATGGCCGTGTGCAATTCTTCCTGTTCCCTGCCTATGATCTTGTATACCCACGAGCAGGGATATGTCAGTTCAAGCTTCTGTTTGCAATCATTCAACAACACGACCAGCCTCCGTATTTTCTCGCACTCGCCAAAAAAACATCACCACCTTGACATCATACCAGACCAAAACCCCTTCGCCAACAGCAGGCAAACATCTAACGCTCGCGAAATCGAAAGACACACCCCTCTTTTTTTAAAAAAAAATACTAAACTTGGCCTTATTCTGTATAATTGATACATCCTATCAAGATTTTCCGCCTTATATTGGCCACTCCCGGGGGGGGGACCGTCATGACACAATTGAAATTTGTCGTTGTTGTATTGCTTGCTCTGCACCTCTCCTTCGCCCAAGCCATGGCTGCGGAAGAGGTACCCGCCTCTTTCTCCGTGGGCAAGCAATATTTTGACCAGGGAAAATTCGAAGAGGCCTATACGGAACTCCACAAGGCCTTTCGTCAGGACCCCGGCAATCAGGAAATCAATTTTTACCTTGGCCGGGCCGCTTTTGAATCCGGCCGCTTCGAAGAGGCGGTCATGGCCTTTGACCGCATCCTCATTGCCAACCCCGATGCTTCCCGCGCCAAACTGGAACTGGCCCGCGCCCATCTCCGCCTTGGCTCCCGAGAGCTGGCAAAACAGTACTTCAAGGAAGTACAGGCCACCAACCCTCCGGAACAGGTCTGGAAAAACATCCAACAATTTTTGGATATTATCACCGCATCGGAACAACGTCATTTCCTGAATGGCCTTTTCACCTTCGGGGTCAGCCATGACGACAACGTCAACGTGGCCCCCTCGGAAGGCAACGTCAATATCGACTTTGGCGGCATCACCCTGCCTATTACCATCGATCAGCAAGCAATCAGCGATCAGATTTACAACACCACCCTGGTGGCCAACCACATCTATAAATTCGAAGACCGTCCCTACACCTGGAAAACAACGGCGGTCAACTACAACGCTTTCTACGAAAACCAGAACATCCACGACATCAACTATCTGAGCTTGGCCTCCGGACCTGTCTTCCAAGGGAAGAATTACCTCTGGCAGGTTCAGGGCCAAATTAACAATGTCGATCTCGAATATGACCGTTATCAGAGTGCCTACGGCTTAAGCTCGACCCTGACCTGGCTGGTGGACCAAACTATCCTGCTCAACGCCGGCGTCACGGCACAGCAAAAAAACAACTATCAGGACGGGGACCAGGATGCGGACAACTTTCTGATTATCGCCGGTCCGGTATTCACCCTTGGCCTGAACCGGGTTACCCTTTCTTTTGGCAAGGAATTTGAGAACGCCGCCCATGACTACAACAGTTATGACCGTTTCATGGTGCTGGCCCGGTATGATCGCCAATTACCCCTTGATTTCGGGTTTTTTGCCAGCTTCCGCTTTCAGAACACTGAATATGACAAAACCGACTCGCTCTATATCAGCAACCGTTCCGATGATGTCCTTGATCTCTCCTGCGGTCTGTCAAAACGGTTATGGCAAACAGAGGACAAGCGGCGCAGCCTTTCCGGTCAGATCAGCTATACGAACACAAAGGCAGAATCCAACATCGCCCTCTATGAATATGATAAAAATGTAACCGCAGCCGAGCTAACCTTTGCCTTTTAACCGCCGTAAAAACGACTACACAGATTAAGGCCATGACCGCCGTAATCAAGACCAGCCGTGCCCGTGCTTTTCCAGGAGGATCGCGAATGAAACATTCCATCACCGGCTCCCTCTTTCTCGGTTTTTTTGCAGTCCTCCTGACTTGCTCGACGGCGTACGCTGCAACCACGGTTGCCACCGTGGTTGCGATCCGCGGCAACGTCCAAGCCTTGAATGCTCAGGGCAAAAGCCGCGCGCTCGCTATTCAGTCCGCGATTTTCGAGGATGAAACCCTCCAGACCGGTGAACGCAGCCGGGTGCAGATCATGTTCTCCGACAACACCCTGATCAACCTCGGCAATGCAACAACCATGAAAATCGCCGAATACCGCTACCAGCCTGAGCAGAAAGATGGCGCTCTCAAAACCCAGATCAAGGAAGGCACCTTCCGGATCATGGGCGGTGCCCTAGCCAAGACCGCCCCCCAAAACTTCAAGACCGAGACCCCCACAGCAACCATCGGTATCCGTGGCTCCATGTACGCCGGGCTCGTGACTCCAGATTTTCTCTCGGTTGTGTTCCAGGGCGGCAAGGGTATTGACATAACCAACGCCTTTGGCACCGTGGAAATCACAAAACCCGGCTACGGCACCAAGGTGGCCTTGAACAAACCGCCGGTGCCGCCGATAAAATTCACAACGAAGGAACTGGGCGAATTGAACAAAGCCCTGGGTGGCAACGGCGCTGAAGAAAATGGAGAGGACAAGGAAAACGGCTCCGCTCCCAAGGAAGAACCGGGTAGCACTACAGGTCCGACAGATGATGACAAAGCCAGCTTGGGCGGCGGAGAGACAGTAACCACCCCCTTCCCCACTGTCCTCCCAATCATTCCCCCCGTACCGGATGACATAAAAAAGGATGTGGTTGTAAAAAAATCACAAACCGACTTGGTCACCACGGCAAGCATCACAGCAGACAGCACGGTGCCCAACAGTACTGCGCTTATTGGCAAATACCGCATTATTCTTCGGGATATCGATCTTGCCCTCAGCAACCCATCGAATTTTAATTCAACCTTCCTCTTATGGGATAGCGGCACGGTGAATGCCACCATTTTCAGTAACGGTACGCTTCAAGCCTCTTCCGTTACCGACGGTACTTCTTCTGCCCCGTTATCAGGCTTCCCCACCTCTTTTGGCCCATACACCTTCACGAACTATACCCCGGCAGCAACAAGTTATAGCGGTTTCACCTCGTTTACAGACACGTTCAGCTATAATGAGCCTGACGCGGGCCTTCTTACTCTGACCGTTACCAATTATGTGGAGCCATCCGGACAATTTTTCTATAATACTACCCTTTTTGCCATCGACTTAGCCCCTCCCGATTACGATTTGCTCCTCGCCTCGCTGGTGTACGCTGGTATTCCGTCCGGAGGCATTCCCACTACGGGCATCGACAAATTCACCGGCCACCTGATCTACGACTCTCCCACGTCGCTGGACGGAAACTTGGAAGAAACCAGAACCGTGGTCAACTACTACAACAAACGGTTCATCGGCCGCTCCTCTGACAAAATGTTTCAAGATTTTGGCCGCGGCGGGGCCGTGTTTTTTGGTTCTCTGGCTGCGGACGGCACCGCCGCTGTCACCATCCTGGCTGGCGGTGATCCCTATGGAAACGATGTTACTGCTGCCTTCAGTAATACTGCCACCGCCACCCTTTACGGCAGCTTCCAGCAGGGCCTCGCTTTTACAGCCTCCGGCCATGACTACTCCATCATCAACAACACGGAAACCAGCTCCTGGGATGCTACCGGCGCTGCCATGCGTAGCCCGACCCGTGATTACATCTCCTATCCGACTTCCCCCATTGCCTATACAGGATTTCTCATAGGCGTGGGCGACGACACCTTCGATGGATCAATACATCGCATTATTATGAATACCACATCCACCGACTTCGCCATGTCCGTAAACCCAACCACTGGGGTGCTTAGCGGCGCTATCAACAACCTGAATGACCTCATCGCCATTGAAAATGAACAGTCACCAGTTATCATGCCCACCCTTACTATAGGCGGCAGCGCAGCCTATTCCGCTTATGTAGCGAACGACAACATGGTAGCTATTCTTTCCGGCGACTCCCTTAAGGATTACGGCAACTTTCTGGTTACCGCCGGTCCTGACGCCCCGGTAATCACCAACGTTTCCAACGATTTTATGACTTGGGGATACTGGGAAATAGCCTACGATGACCCTTCTGAAAGCAATGATCACCTGTTCAGCTCGCAATCCTTCTTTGTTGCCGGGCAACAAACTCTTATCACAGAGGTTAACTCCCTCATCACTTCCAGTTCCTCCGGCACTTACACTGGCAAGGCTTTTGGCATACAAATAGACTCCAATGGTCACAACACCCAACTTACTTCATCGTCTGGCGCAAACCTTTGGGGCACTGTCAACCTGGGTATCAACTTTGCTGCCGCCGCCACGACTTCAGTCAACGGGGTCATTAACTTTGACCAGGCGGTCCTGAGCATTAATTCAGGGACGCCCGTTCTGCCGAGCGGCTTCTCAGCCGAGGTCTCCACTGTATCGGGCGCAGTCCCTCTTTCAAGTTCAGTCAACGGCGCCTTCTTCGGTTCTGACGCCGCTGCGATAGGCGGCAACTTCCAAGCTCGGATGAATGACGGTGTTCGTTATCTTGGCATCTTCGGCGGGAATCGCTAACAACAAGGGAAACAACGCCAAGAGATGATACAATCCTCCCGACTCAAGGCGTTCTTCACCCTTAGCCCCTTCAAGGTCGGCTGCCTGGTAACCCTGGCAGCCGTCCTGCTGTTCGCCTCCTTTGGCCTGCAAAAACCGGATATCCTCAAAACCCTGGATAACCGGCTCACCGACACCATGTACCGCTGGCGTGGCACGGTCACCCCCTCCCAGCCCATCGTTATTGTCGATATCGATGAAAAAAGCCTGCGGGCCATTGGCCAATGGCCGTGGCCGCGCGACACCGTGGCGCGGATGATTCAAAACCTGAGCGGTGGCGGAGCAAAGGTTATCGGCATGGATATTGTCTTTGCCGAACCGGACCGCACCTCACCTAAAAACTTTGTTGATGAGTTGCAGAAACTTCTGCCGGCGCAACTCACGCCGGAAATGCTGACGGAGCTAAAAGCCAACGAGGCTCTGGATCATGATCTGGCTCTTGGCAAAGCCCTGGCAGTAACCCCCTCTGTTCTGGGCTACGTCTTCCAGACCCAGGATGACGGCCTGAAAAACCAGGCGGATATCCCTTTTCCTTCCGGCATTACCCGCTTGGTGCCCGACACCATTTCCTATGAGAATATATCACTTATTCGAGCGTACCGGGCCATCACCAACGTCACCACAGTCGCCCAGAGCCAGAGCGAAGGTTTTTTCAATGTGTTCCCCGACAATGCCGGCACAGTGCGCAGGGTTCCGCTTTTCATGATGATGGACAACGTCCCGTACCCGTCCCTGCCCCTTGAAATGGCACGTATCGGCATGGGACATCCGGGGGCGACCATCCATGTGTCCAGGCAGAAAAAAACCTTCCCCAAAGACATACTCGGAATCGAACTGGGCACAACCTTTATCCCTACCGATGAAAAAGGCCAGCTCACCGTCAATTTCAGGGGGCCGGGACAGACCTATCCCTACCTTTCCGCCATGGACATCCTGGCAGGAAAAAACCTCGATCAGGTAAATGGAAAATATGTTCTTATCGGCACCTCCGCCGCGGGCCTCCTCGACCTGCGGGCCACGCCTTTTTCCAACATCTATCCGGGAGTGGAGGTGCATGCCACCATCATCGACAACATCCTCACCGGCGACCCTTTCACCCATGACATCTTCACCGAAATCGGCATCACCTACGCCCTGCTTCTGGTCGGCGGTATCGGTTTATCCGCGCTGCTTGTCTATGCCACCCCCCTGGCCGGCGGGCTTGGCGGAGTGCTGCTTTTCCTGGCTACCGTGGCGGGAAATTACTTTTTATTTTTCAGCCGCAACCAACTCCTTGGCCTCTCCTATCCGCTCCTGACCGTCCTGGTGATTTTCCTCGTTGTCACCCTGTTCAATTACTTTTTCGAAGGCCAGAAAAAAAGGTTCATCAGCACGGCCTTTGGCCATTATGTTTCCCCGGAGATTGTGCACCAGCTTCTGGAGCATCCGGAAAAACTCTCCCTGCGCGGAGAGCAGAAAAACCTCACCGTGCTTTTCAGCGACATCAAAGGGTTCACCTCCATCTCCGAAAAAATGACCTCCGAAGAGCTGGGCCTGTTCATGAACGAGTATCTCACTGCCATGAGCCGTATCGTACTGGAAGGCAAGGGAACCGTTGACAAATTCATCGGCGACGCTATCATGGCCATCTGGGGCGCGCCCCTTGACGATGATGACCACGCGGCCAACTGTGTCCGGGCGGCGTTCAGGATGACCAAGAAACTCGAGGAGTTACGGGCGGACTGGCAGAAACGGGGACTGCCCGGAGTTGATATCCGCATCGGCATCAACACCGGAATTATGAGCGTGGGAAACTTCGGCAGCGATCAACGCTTTGACTACACGGTCATGGGAGACAACGTCAATCTGGCCTCCCGGCTGGAAGGCTCGAACAAAACCTACGGCACCGGCATCATCATCTCGGAATACACCAAGGCCGCGCTGGGAGACCGATTTTACTGCCGGGTTCTCGATCTGGTTCGGGTCAAGGGCAAGGATGTGCCGGTGCGCATATATGAGCCTCTCTGCGAGGGCGAGCCGGAGACGGAACTGAAAAAGGAAACAGAGGCGTTTGGCGAGGCCCTGCAACTGTATACAAACCGCGAATTTCAGGAAGCCGAGAAAATCATCCTCGCGCTCAACAAAAACAGGGAGCTGCCGCTTTACGATCTTTACCTCGACCGTATCGCTCATTTTGCGGCCAATCCGCCACCTGATGACTGGGACGGGGCATTCACATTTACCACCAAGTAACCGGCAAGTTACAACAACCCTTCGACAGGCTCAGGGTGAACGGAAATTTCTTAATAAACTGACATTCAGCTCATGCTCAGTGCTTCGACAGGCTCAGCACGAACGGAATATCGATAGAATAATACAACTTCGTTCGCCCTGAGCCTGTCGAAGGGTTGTTGTTACGAAGCCATTAACAAAGAACTGGGCCCTCACCCTTACCCCAGTTTCAGGAGACCACACCATGGCAGGTTCCACATCCCACGACCTCATTATTATCGGCGGCGGCCCAGGCGGCTATACCGCAGGCATCTATGCCCAACGGGCTGCCCTGAAAACCGTGCTCATCGAAAAAGGTATTCCCGGCGGGCAGCTCAACAACACCGACGAGGTGGAAAACTGGCCCGGCACCGAAAAAATAACCGGTGCGGAACTGGCCATGAAATTTTCCCAGCATGCCGCAGTCTATGACCTTGAGGTGATGAATCGTGAGGTCGTTGCTGTTGAACCGGGGATTAACCACCACACCGTCACCTTGGATAACGGCGAGACTCTTGCCACCCACGCTGTGATTCTTGCCACCGGCGGCAGCCCTAAAAAATTGGGCATCCCAGGGGAAGACAAATATTATGGCAAGGGAGTTTCCTACTGTGCCGTGTGCGACGGCTTCTTTTTTCGCAATAAGACCGTGGTGGTGGTGGGCGGCGGCGACAGCGCCCTTGAAGAAGCCCTCTATCTGGCCAAACTTGCCAAGCAGGTGTACATCGCCCATCGGAGGGATGCCTTCCGGGCCGGCATGATCCTCCAGAAAAGGGTGCTGAACGAAAAACGGATCACCGTTCTCTGGGACACGGTTCTTACCGAAATTCAAGCGAATGACCAAGGGGTAAACGGCGTGATCACCAAAAATACCAAGGATGGCGCAACCAATACCCTTGCCACCGATGGGGTATTCGTCTTCATCGGTTTTGATCCGAACAATTCCCTGGTTCCGGCGGGCACCAGAATGAACGCCAACGGCTATGTGATTGGTGACGAGAAATGTGAAACCAACACTCCAGGCATCTTTGCCATTGGTGATCTTAAGGAAAAATACGCCAAGCAGATCATCACTGCCGCCGCGGACGGCTGCACCGCTGCTCTGGCTGCCGCCCATTATGTGGAAAGCAAAAAAGCAGGTTTGTGATATTTGGAGGTGCCGCTCTCCATTGTTCCATCTTCAAGGCTCCCCTGAGCATGACGAAAGCTCAGGATGAACAGCGTTATTCGCTGCAAAAAAATCCTGCCCGGAGTTCCGTTCATCCTGAGCCTGTCGAAGGGCGGTTCACATAGCGTTACAGAAAAGCCGAAACCTGACGAAACACTTCCATCCCCCCGGCTGCATCAAGCCCGGCCCGTTCTTTTCTCTTCCCGCTTGAAAAAATACAACAAAACCACCCCGGCCACAAAGCCCCCGACATGGGCCCACCAAGCAACCCCGCCTTCGGCAAGCCTGCCCACGATAACCTGCTGGGCCGCGCCTTGGAGAAACTGCATGAGAAACCAGAAACCGATAAAGAAATATGCCGGAATTTCCACCAGATAAAAGAGGATAAAAATCGGAATAAAGGTCAGTATCCGGGCGCGTGGATAAAGGAGAAAATAAGCGCCAAGCACCCCGGAAATGGCCCCGCTCGCCCCGATCATCGGAGACTGTGCCTGGGGATTGGCCCAGAATTGGGCAAAGGCAGCGCCGACACCGCAGAGAAGATAAAACAAGAGATACCGGCCATGTCCCATCCGGTCTTCCACGTTGTCGCCAAAGATCCACAGCATCCACAGATTGGAAAAAACATGGAGCAAACCGCCATGGAGAAACATGGAACTGAAAACCGGGAGATAACTGGCAAGGGGCATGAAATTTCCGGCCAGTTCAGCGGAAAAACGAACCGGAACAAAACCATGGGTGACAATGAAGCTCTCCAACTGCGGCCCAAGGCTCAGCTCATAGACGAAGCTGAGGATATTGGCGATGATGAGCAAGACATTGACAACAGGAAGATGGCGGGAGGGGATATCGTCTTTTAAGGGAAACATGCCTCGGCAATTCCCCTTCAGTTCAGATCGGCGTGGATGTTATCCGGCTCGGATAAGGGCAGGATGAAATAAAAGTTATTTCCTTCTTCCGTGGCCTCGTATCCTGCGACTCCGCCATGGATCTCCACCACCTGCTTGACAAAGGCAAGACCATGCCCGGTTCCCGGTTCGCTCTTCACCCCTTCTCCCCGGACACCATCAGCAAAAATGGTTTTGACATCGACCTCGGAAAGATGCTTGCCGGTGGTAAATACGTTGAACTTCACCGCTGCCTTGCCGGGCCCGAAATAATCATCAAGCAATTCGCGGCCATAGGCCACGGCTTTCCTGACTTTTCCGTAACGATTCGTTATTTCTCGGGTGTACTTCACCGCATTGGAAAACAGATTGGCATAGACCTGCGAGAGCAGTCCGACATCAACCCGCAGGAAGAGCTCTTCCTCCTGCATGTCCTCGGGCTTTTCGACTATAATTCCCCGGGCCCCGAATCTGCTCAGGTAATGATCGAGCTGAGGGGAGACAATCTCGCGATCAATGGAGCATTTCCGTGGGCGCAGCACAAACCTTCCCTGGGCAAAATGATCCCGACGGAACAAACTTTCCAAAAAGAGGCTGTAATTGGCGTGGTGCTCCAACAACTCGCGATGGTTTTCCAGAAGACTTTGATGCAGGGTGCTCACCTTGTTGATCACCAGTTCACAGCTTCCACTGGGAACCCCCTGAGCTGCCTTAAATCCGGCAATCATTTTTTCCAGTTCGTCGATATCCCCGATCCGGGCCTTGAGCTGATTGAATAAATGCTTGAAATACATGTTGGGGGTAATGACGTTGTGCTCGATGTCCATCACCAGATTGTTGATGAACTTAAGATGCCGGATGTTTTCTTGCGCAATCATCCGGTTGTGCAGGTTATAGCCGATACGGTTTGTGTATTTGCGCAGAAAAAAGCGGTCGGCCTTGGAAATTTTCTCAAGGGGATATACCTCAAAGACCCCCATGACCTGCATGTTGATCGGTTGCATTCCACCGTCCAACGAATCAGGGGACGGCTTGCTGTGAATCGGCACAAGCAGAGAATGTTCGCTCTCGTAACTTTTAAAAGTCAGCCGCACATGATCCGGGGCATCAGCAGATTCGACCTGCAATCCTTTCCGGCTGTCGCAGACAAGAACGAGCTTTTCCTGATTTTTATCAAAAAGATACAGGCGGCTGTGCAACCCAAGAAACTCGGAGAGAGCCGCCACGCAGACTCTGTAAAAATCATCATTGGTGTCGAACTCCTGGGCCAGGTCAAAAAAGGCGCGGAGCAGATCGTTCTGAGCCGGGCTGAGATTATAGCTCGCGTAGCTCCGCTGCTTTTCCCTGATCCGCAGCCTGATCTGCTGCAAATCCATACATGAATGGGGTTCCTGACTCATGATCTTCCTGACCGGCAAGCGCTTACAGCATATTTACTCGTTTCCAGAAGATACTCCTGCCCCTGGCTGAAACAGAAGTCCAATTACTACTGGCCGACAAGCACGATTTCATCAGCACCGCTCTTTTCGGCAAGACGCACATGCACATGCTCATCGGCTTTTACCGGGATATCCATTCCCACATAATCGGGCTGAATCGGCAACTCCCGCCCGCCCCGGTCAACCAGAACGGCCAGTTGGATGCACAACGGGCGGCCGATGTCCATCAATGCGTCCATGGCAGCCCGAATGGTACGGCCGGTGAAAATAACATCATCGACCAGAACCACCACCATCTCTTCCACGGGAAAGGCGATGCTGGTTTTCTTGACGATGGGATTCTGGCTGGCCAGACTCCAGTCGTCCCGGTAGAGCGTGATATCCAGAGTGCCGGTGGGCAGCACGATCTTCTCCCTGTCCTGGATCAGCTTCTGGATACGGTCGGCGAGAAAGACTCCGCCGGTATGGATGCCGATTATGGCCAGATTGGCAACACCGTGGTTGTTTTCCACAATTTGCAAGGCGATCCGGTGCAATGACCGGTCTATATCCTCTGCCGACATGATCCGTTTTTCCATCTCTTTTCCTCCAGGATTAAAAGCAACACCTGCCGGGTTATGGCCAGAAAGAATCGATTCCCCGCGCCACCACCTTGTTGATCGCCTCGGGATACGCCTCGCATTCCGCATCAAAAACTTTATGGGCGATATCGTCTGGGGTATCGCTCTCATCAAGCTGCACACATCGCTGGACCACAATCGGCCCCTCGTCATACACCTCGTTGGCAAAGTGCACCGTGCAACCGGTCACCTTGACCCCGCGCGCCTTTACAGCCCGATGCACCCGCATGCCGTACATCCCTGTCCCGCAGAAAGAAGGGATCAGGGAGGGGTGAATGTTGAGCACTGCCCGGCGCAGATGGGCAGGAGGCGCATAGAGTTTCAAATAGCCTGCCAGCAGCACCAGCTCAATGTTGTGCTCCTGCAGAATACCGTTTATGGCATCGTTGTCTTTGGCGTGAAAAGCCGGGTACCCATACTTTCTGGCCTTGTCCAAGCCAAGGGCGTCAACCACGCTGGAAATCACCACCTCAATGCTCCCTTGCATGGTGGTGGCAGCAATCCGTTCATGGAAGTTGTCAAGGGTCCTGCCGGAGCCGGAAAGCAATACCGCCATCTTCATCGACGCCACCTACTTGAAATACGGGTTGGAGTCGACATCCACGGTGTTCAGCCAGTTGACAATGGTTGTGTCATAGGTGCTGGTCAGAGCAAAAACCTTTACCGCCAGACGGAAGCGGGTCTTGAGCGTGGTGTTGCCGGTGGCCTTGATCTCGGCCAGCACCTGCGGATAATCAGCCGGATCAACGATCACCGTCACATCCTGAAAATTCTTGGCGCTTGAGCGCAGCATGGTGGGGCCGCCGATGTCGATATTTTCAATGGCATCACCCACAGTGCAAGAGGGATTGGCTACGGTTTTTTCAAAAGCGTAGAGATTAACCGCCACCAGATCGATGGCCTGCAAACCATGCTCCTGCATCTGCTTCACATGGTCAGGGTTGGTTTTCTGGGCCAGGATACCGCCATGCACTTTGGGGTGCAGGGTCTTGACCCGGCCATCAAGCATCTCCGGAAAACCGGTGAATTCGGAAACATCCTTTACCTTGATGCCGCTGTCCCGCATTTTTTTGGCAGTGCCGCCGGTGGAGAGAATCTCTATCCCCAGTTGCTCAAGTTCCCGGGCAAATCCCTCGATCCCGGATTTATCTGTCAGGCTGATCAACGCCCTTTCTACTTTTTTCATGTTTTCCTCCTGGATATTATCTCAAAACAACCTCTGCCGTAAACCTTGAAGGGCACATAACGACTGCCCTTCAACAGGCTCAGCATGAACGGAATATCAATTGGTTAAGACAATGTCCGTTCGGCCTGAGCCTGTCGAAGCACCCATGTGAAGCACGTTTAGAGTTGCGACGAGTCCATCAACCTTGAACCGACACTGTAACGCAAAGAGGCGAAGACGCAAAGCAAACAGATGGATGGATTAAAAAAAGCAGCCGCATCCCCAGCCCTTATTCCTCTTTCTTGGTAAATCTCCTGATCAACCGCCGATCCCGCTTACCTGGCCGACCTGGCGGCGCAGCGCCAACGACCCTTAAGAGACGCCGGGTTTCCCTGGCCTCAGCACGGGCAGCGATGCTGTCGAAAGTTTCCTCGTAGAGCAATTGTGCCTCCGGCGCCCCCCGCCGCTGGCCACTGATACCCTGGACCACAATAACGAACTCTTCCTGATTCTTCTGGATCCGCAGGGAATCACCTACAACCACCACGCGGGAAGGCTTTACCCGAAGGCCATCCACCTGAACCTTGCCTCCGGAAACAGCCTGGGATGCCAGAGAGCGAGTCTTGAAAAAACGGGCGGCCCACAGCCATTTATCCAGTCGGACCCGACTCTCCTCGCTCATCTTATTATCCGCCTCCTCCCACGGTCTTGCCAGCCTACCACAGTTCTATTCCTCCAGCCAAGGGACATCCGATGCTCTGCCGCCACAGTTTAGATATCGCGACCTATCACTCTTTGATTTTTTTTTGTGCTTTTGCCACAGTTATCTGTGATTTTTGGACCTTCAGAAGACAATATTGTTTTGCAATAACGGCTTCGCGCTTTCCGCCCCTGAGCAAATGGTGTATATATCTTCCCACCATGAAACTCAATACCGTCGGCATAAAAGATATCAGCTATCCGGTACGGGTGCGCGAAAAATCCGGAGGCATGCAGCACACCGTGGCCAGCATCAGCCTTCAAGTCAGCCTGCCGCGCCAGTACAGGGAATCCTGCGTTTCCACCTTTATCAAGGTCCTGAATACCTATCAGGATGAGATGAGCAACCGGATCTTCAGAAATCTGCTGGCCGAGGTAAAAGAAGAGTTGCGGGCCGAATCAGCCCATGTGGAAATGACTTTCCCCTATTTTCTGGAGAAAAGAGCGCCGGTCACCGGCACGACCGGACTTATGGAATATACCTGCCGATTCACCGGCGGCATCGGCAAAGACGAGGATTTCATTCTCTCGGTCTGGGTGCCGGTGACCACCCTATGCCCCTGTTCCAGGGAAATCAGCGAATGCGGCGCCCATAATCAGCGGGGCGAGGTGAATCTTACCGTCAAATACTCAGGCTTCATCTGGATGGAGGATCTCATCGCCATGGCCGAGGCCGGGGCCTCCTGCGAGGTGTATTCCCTGCTGAAAAGACCGGACGAAAAATACGTAACGGAAAAGGCCTACAATAACCCGATGTTTGTCGAAGATGCGGTGCGCAAGGTGGCGGAACAGGCCATGGCCCATCCGGCCATCACCTGGTTTTCCGTAAGCGTGGAGAGCTTTGAATCCATCCACAAGCACAGCGCCTACGCCTATGTGGACAGCGACGAGATTCGCTGATTTTTTCCCGAGTTAAGCGGCCATCCGCACCAGATTGCGACCCGCATGCTTGGCCGCATACAACGCTTTGTCCGCACGTTTGATCAGCCCATCCATGCTTTCCCCTGGTAGACAGCCGGCAAGTCCACAGCTGATGGTGACCCCAAGCGGCAAGTTTTCCACCTGTTGCCGCAATTTTTCGGCAATACTGATCGCATCAGTAGCCACAATTCCCGGACAGAGCACCATAAATTCCTCACCGCCCCACCGCCCCAGCGCATCAGTAGCCCGGATCTGCCCACCCACCGTAGCGGCAACTTCCCTCAACACCTGATCTCCAATAGTATGCCCGAGGCTGTCGTTTATATCCTTAAAACGGTCAAGGTCAAAAAGGATAATTGTCAGTGGGCTTCCATAGCGGCTTGATCTGGCGATTTCCTGCTTTAGAAATTCCTCGATCTTGCCGCGATTGTAGATTCCGGTGAGAGCATCGGTGGTGGCCAGCCGGGTGAGCTCCTCTTCCATGTTTTTTCGCTCGGTAAGATCATGCAAGGTTTCGATGACCGCGATAAGTTCTTTGTCGCGGTTGTATATAGGTACGGCATCGCAGGACAGATAACGGCGCACTCCACCCACAGCATCCAGCCATTCCTCCGCGTGAATGCCCTCCTCCAAGCCTTCAGAATTTTGGACTACGCTGTACAAGGCTGCGATCTTACGCCGCTCAGCGGAATTAATGACAAGATCGGCCAGACAGGATTGTTTTTCCCGGTAAAAGGCCTGCCAGTGATTCGTTGTGCCCACGATCTGCCCGGCAGGGATGCCGGTGAGCATCTCGCAAGCCCGATTCCAATCGGTAACCCTGTGCTGCGAATCCAGCACAAAAATAGGCACTGCGGAGTAGCGGATCAATTTTTCAGTAAACAGCTTCTGATCCCGCAGGAGATCTTCCGCCTCCTTCCGGTGGCTGAGATCACGAAAAATTCCCCTGGTCGCCACCAGTTCGCCGTCCTTAAAGTCCGTACTGATTTTTCCTTCCACCGGAATCTTGCGGCCGCTCTTGGCAACAAAAACCACCTCGTATGTATGTGAGATCTTGCCGGCAGCGATGTCCCGAAACAGAGTGGCGCAATTCTCCCGGCAATCAGGATCAAGAATATCAAAAATGGAAAGCGCACCAATCTCGGCATCATCGTATCCCAGAGTTTCCCGCCACGCCTTGTTGACATAGAGAAACCTTCCAGACCGGTCGATGCTCTGGATCAAATCATTGGCGCAATCGAGGAAAATCTGGGAAAAACGGCTTCCGGAAAGAAAGCCTATTTCCTCCCGCTGCCGATGCACATGCTCATTTTCGAAAAACGGCTGTGTGCGATTCGTCACCTCGACTTCCGTTGGATACTGTAAATCCTTATCGTTCAAAAAAAGCCGCCTTATCTTTGAAATTGCTCCGGTTTGTTTTACCGTAGCACCTTACTACTTTTAATTAAACCCTTAAACACTTTTTTCAGCTGTAGCTTCTTTATTTTTGGGAAATCCACCAGGATCTAACTCTCCGTTTTTCTTGGGTATACTTGACAGATTACGAAAGCCTGCCACAGAGCAAAAGCTCTTTTGTTTTGAGCAATATGGCAAAAGAAACAGGAATTTTTCCGAAAGGATCTTTGCGTTCAAAAGAAAAGATTTACGGAACAAATGCGACAAAAAAATCAGGCGGAATTCACTGCTCAGATAATCTCAACGATATTTCTTCCCTTGTCCTTGGCTCTGTACAATCCTTCATCCGCCCTGCTGACAAAAGCATCCACCGAATCGTGGGGCTTGAAACAGGTCACCCCGCAACTGACGGTAATGGTCTTTACGGTTTCAAAGATATGTTTCTCCACTGTTTCCCGCAATTTCTCGGCAATGACCAGCACATCCTTTTCCGTGGCTTCCGGGCAGAGGACCAGAAATTCCTCGCCGCCCCAGCGTCCGACCCAGTCCGACGTCCGGACATTTTCACGGATAACCTTGGCCACAGCCTGCAACACCTGATCGCCAACCGCGTGACCGTATGTGTCATTAATTTTTTTAAAATGATCCAGATCAAACATGATCAGGGAGAGCGGAGTATTATAACGTTTGGCCCGATCCACCTCCTGTTGCAGAAGCTCGTTGAATCGATGCCGGTTGCACAGTCCGGTGAGGGCATCGGTGGTGGCCAGCCGCTCCAAATCCTCTTCCATTTTTTTTCTCTCGCTTATATCCTGCAAGGTTTCAATGGCCGCAACAAGTTCATTGGCTCTGTTGTAGATAGGCACGGCATCGAAAGCAAGATAGCGTTTTATTCCGCCGATATTATCGAACCACCCCTCGGAACGGACCCCTTCCTCCATAAAGGCAGAATTTTCAAACGCCTCATAAAACTGAGGAAGCGAACCATATGCCTCGTCAAGCACCAGATCGGCAAGGCAGTCCCGCTTGCTGGGATAAAAAGCCTGCCAGTGATCGCTGGTGCCGACAATTTTCTCCGCCGGGATGCCGGTCATTTTTTCACAGGCCTTGTTCCAGCTCGTAACCTCGTGATTCTTGTTTAGAACAAAAATCGGCACCGCTGAATACCTGAGAATTTTTTCCGTAAAGTTCTTCTGTTCCAAAAACCGCTCTTCAAGCTGTTTCCGCTTGGTGATATCTCTAAATATGCCACGCACCGCGACCGGCGTGCCCTCCTCCATCTGGGTGGTGATGCTTCCTTCAACAACTATGGTTTTCCCGCTCTTGGTGACAAAAAGGAGTTCATGCTCCACGACCTGAGAAATTCTGCTGATGGAACTGAACAACCCAAGGGAGCTTTTCCGGGAATCCTTGTGCAAAATATCATGGATGCTCATACTCCCGATCTCTGCCTCGTCATAACCCAAAACCCTTTGCCAGGCGCGATTGACATAGAGAAATTGCCCGTTCAAACCAAGAATCTGAATAAGGTCATTGGCGTTATCGAGGAAATTCTGCAAATTCGCTTCACTTCTCCTCAGTGCATCCTCTGCCACCTTTCGCTGGGTTATATCCACTGATGATTCGATCATCTGGACAATGTTGCCGGATTCGTCAAAAATCGGGTAACCATGCACCTCCATGACCCGTTGAGCGCCTTGCCGATTATAGTGGAGATGCTCGAGAACCACCGGTTTGCCGGTTTTTTTCACTTCGACCATGGGGCAGGGATGTTCGCCCCCCTCACAGGGGGTCGTACTTTTATGGGAAAGGGCGTGACAGGTGAGATCTCCGGCTTCATTTGTTCCCGCAGCCCTGTTGATGATCTTCACCCGATAATCGTGGGCGTCGATCACATAAAAAGGGAATGGCAACGCGTCAAGCACGGTGTGCAAAAAACTGTTCTGTCTCGCAATTTCCTGCCTTTCACGATTGCATTCCTCGGTTTTCTCAAGCATGGGCCGGTAGGAGAGAAAAAACCACAGCGGTAAGACCAGACAGGTGAGAAATATCCCGTCCGCCAGAGCAGCGGTGCGGGGGGGCAGATTTGGGAAGAAGGTAAGAAGACGAGAAATGGCGAGTTCAGCCAGAAAAATCAAACCAAGGACAACAACAAGAATACGAGCCGGTGACTTTTTCATCCTCGGTGTCCCTGAGAAGTAATCCATCTTTCCAGAAAAAGGATTATCCAAGCCGACTTCCTCGCGCAAAAACGATAAGATGTTCAAGATTCTGAAGCTTGCGATACACAGGATCCCGTTCTTTCCTGGGGTCACTTTTCTCCGGAAGAAGAAAAGTAATCCAATACCGATTCCACTACAAAATAATTTACAGGCGGAAACAGTCAATTACCACAGCAGATCCAGGAGATGCATAATCTGCAAACAGGTGTCGGACCAAGAACCACTGTTATCTATAACATGGTCCGCAAGAAGGGCCTTGTGCGGCAGGGACATCTGTGACCCAATGGCTTTTTCAGCCTCTGCCTCGCTTATCCGGTCACGGAGCATTATTCTTCGCAAACAGGCGGTTGCATCTGCGTACACCACCACAACCTGCGAAAAATCATGTTCCCAATGCGCCTCATACAGAAGCGGCACTTCAACCACGAAGCGCGAGGGGGTCTGCAAATGACGGCCGCTCTCTTTCTTAATACACTCGTTTATCTCGGTTCTCGCCAAGGGATGAAGGATGGCATCGAGTTCACGACGAAACACGTAATCCTCAAAAAGAACCTTTCGTAACAGAAACCGGTCAATGCGCTTGTCCGCCAAAAAAAATCTCTCGCCAAACGCCTTGCGCACGGCCAGCCAACCGGGCTCTTCCGGCTCAAGCAGCCGGCGGCAAATAGTATCGGCATTCAGCCCTCTGGCTCCGCTGATCTCACAGAGATAGACAGCCACGGAGCTTTTGCCGGAGCCCATTCCCCCGGAGACGGCAACCACCGATGTTTGCGCCTGCTGTGTCACAATTACCCCTCACACATAATCTGAGCCGTTACGACAACAATGCTGTCGTCAAACAGTGCCAAGAGCCTCTAGATGGTGCCGGATCGCCGCAACAGCTCAATTGTATACAGTATATCAGGCCAGAGCGGGGCGATAAACTGCAAATCCTCTCCGGTTCGCGGGTGGCGAAAAGCAAGCGTGTGCGCATGGAGGCATTGACGGATTATTCCCAGTTCGGGATACAAAGAGTTTTTCCGGCCATAAACGGAATCTCCGGCAACAGGATGAGACAAAGCGGCCATATGTACCCGGATTTGATGGGTACGACCAGTTTCCAGGCCAAGTTCAAGGAGAGTCAGGCCATGGGAAAACCTCTCCAAAACACGCCAGTTGGTCACAGCCTCCCGGCCGTCGTCCCGAATCGCCATTTTCTTACGATGGACTGGATGACGGCCAATGGGCAGATCAACCCTTCCGGATTGACCGATCACCCTGCCATCCACCAGAGCCTGATATATTTTTTTCACCTCACGCCGCTTGAACTGATCGGCCAGAGCCTGATGGGCAAAATCCGTTTTGGCTGCCACCATAACACCTGAGGTGTCTTTATCCAGACGATGGACAATCCCGGGGCGCATATCCCCGTTCGTTCCGGACAACCCGGAGCAATGATACAAAAGGCCATGCACCAACGTTGCAGAACTGTGCCCAGCGGCAGGATGCACAACGATCCCGGGGGGTTTGACGAGAACAATGAGATCCTCGTCTTCATGCAGGGTGACAAATTCGACTGGCTCGCCAACCAACTCAGAAGGGGTTGCCGGAGGGATTGTAACCGTGATGTTGTCCCCAGGCTGGAGCAGATACTTGGCCTTTCGGGCGGTATCATTCACCTTGACCATTCCATCGCGGATAAACTGCTGAATCCTTGAACGCGTCAACCCTTCGTCTTCGAGCTGGGTTGCCAGATACAGATCAAGGCGCTGCCCTGCCCTCTCGATAATAAAATGATGCTTCTGGCTCATAGGCTCATGGGGAGGCGAAAAGTGAGGCCGTGGATCAAGTACGAAGAATACAATTCAGCGTACCAAAAAAAAATGCCTGTGCTACCAGATGATAGCACAGGCAAATCTATACAATAAAAACACAAATGAAACCCATCGGCCAGCCGACTTGGATCAGGAAAAAATCTGTTCGATGTTCTTTTCCACCTGAGTCTCGGTTTCTTTAAATTCGTTGGCAAGGGCAATTTCTTTCACCAGAAGGCTTTTGGCGGTATCCATCATCTTGCGTTCGCCAAAAGAAAGATCCTTATCAACCCGCAGGAGAAAAAGATCGCGCAACACAGAGGCAATCTCATACACAGAACCGGTTTTGATCTTTTCCATGTATTCCCTGTAACGCTGGTTCCAGGGCTGGGTGACGATTGCGACATCCTTTTCATTCAGGATATCATAGATTTTGCTCACATCTTTGGCGCTGATGATGTTTCTCAATCCCACATTCTGGCAAGTGACCGTGGGGATCATGATAACCATGCTTGAATCAAGAATCTTCATCACATAAAAGGATTGCTTCTTGTCCCCGACCTGGCGCTGCTCGATGGACTCTATTTTGCCAACGCCATGGGCCGGATATACTGCCATATCACCAACGTTAAACACGCGTGCCTCCCTTTCATCAACAATGGATCACCCAATTCCTTTTTCTACAAGGAGGTGCTCCAACGCCAACGAGGAAATGAAGAAGATTAGAAAAGCACTATACCATAAATCACAGAACTATCAATGCAAACTTAAAAAACCATGGTATTACGGTATATTAGATTACGATTGATCCGGATTGACACGGTTCATTGCAACGGACAAACCTTCTTCCATAACAAGACGCACTGATGTCTCAATACGGTGAAGTTCTTCCAGTACCATGGGCGCCTCTTCCTGTCCGAAACGGGAAAGGACAAAATCGCTCACCCGATCCGTATTGTCCGGGCGTCCGATCCCAACCCGCACCCGCACAAAATCATTGCCACCAAGATGTTCGATCAGAGAGCGGATTCCGTTATGCCCGCCGGCTCCCCGGTTTGTCATGATCTTAGTTCGCCCCAAAGGAAGATCCAGGTCGTCGTGAACAACGATAATCCTGTCGGCATCGATCTGATAGAAATCGGCGATTGCCCTGACCGCGCTGCCGCTTCTGTTCATATAGGTTTGTGGTTTGACAAAAAGGACGGGATACCCCCAGGACAAATCTTTGGCTGTTTCCGCCTGCCATTTTGTTCCCTTGAAAGTAAACCGGTATTTTTCCGCAAGATAATCAAGAAAGATAAAACCGATATTATGCCGAGTAGCAGCATATTCTTTTCCGGGATTTCCCAAACCGACCACGACGTACACGATATTTTCCTCTACACGGTCAAAATCTTGCCGGGGAGTTGCAAAAAACAGGGCGATTTTTTTCAGTAACCGTCTCATGAGCGTTTTTCGCCCCTCCATAAGCCCCAGTGTTCGAAATAGAAAAAGCCGAAAAAAGGAATATCCTTTCTTCGGCTTTTACCACACTGTATTAGAAAGATGTTCTTCCAGTCGTCTACTCTGCAGAGCCGGAGATAGAAACGCACACAGTATCCCCTTTGCTTACGAGGCTTATTCCTGCGGTAAGACCAAGGTCCTTGCAGGTCAAGGCTGCGCCAAGATCCAAAGGAGTAACATCAATCTCTATAACATCGGGAATATCAAGCAGTTTGCCCGAAACAGAAACCTTATTCTTGGCGATGGTCATATCTCCGACCATGTCGACGCCTTTGGCTTTACCGACATATTTGAGGGGAACTTGGAAGACCAAGGGCTTTTCAAGGGAAACCTCGTAAAAATCAGCATGCAAAACGTTGTCATGCACCGGATTCGTCTGGATCTCCCGGGTAATTACGTGCCGAACCGATTTCTTGCCGTCTTCATCAATCTCCAGATTAATAAAGGCATTTTTTCTATGGATCGAGAGCAAACTCTGGGTGAGATCCTTGGTATTGCATTCCAGGGAAAGGGGAGCTCCTTGCGGGCCATAAATAACAGCAGGAGTATTCCCCGCCCTGCGCATTGTCCTTGCCGCACCTTTGCCAATAGTTTTACGGACTCGCGCCTTCATTTCGATTTGTATCATTGAACTGACCTCCTCATGTACCGATTCTCATAACAAAAAAACCAGCAACAACCACAATAGCAGTGGCCTCCGGTTGTATAGATATCTCTGTCTTTCTCACTACACAAATAATGAACTGACAGAATCCTCACTATGAATTCGCTTTACCGCTTCTCCCAGCAACTTACAAACGGAAAGCACTTTAATTTTTTTGCAATTCCTCGCGGCTTCACTGAGTGGAACACTGTCGGTAATAACCAGGGTTGTAATCTTTGATTTTTCCAGCCGCTCGATAGCTGGTCCGGAAAGCACCCCATGGGAACAACAGGCATATACTTCCTTGGCCCCCGCTTCGATGAGGGCATCGGCCCCGGCGCACAACGTTCCCGCGGTATCAACCATGTCGTCCAAAAGGATCGCGGTTTTTCCGGCAACTTCACCGATTACGTTCATCGCCTTGCATTCGTTGGCCCGGTCGCGACGCTTGTCAACAATCGCCAGGCTGGCATTCAAACGCTTGGCAAAAGCTCTGGTCCGTTCAACCCCGCCGGCATCCGGGGAAACCATAACCACATCATTCTGCAGTTTCTGCGAAATGTAATCAAGCAGAACCGGGGCGGCAAACAGGTTGTCCACCGGAATATTAAAAAAGCCCTGAATCTGCCCGGCATGGAGGTCCATGGTCAGAACACGCCGCACCCCGACAACCATCATCATCTCGGCCACAACCTTTGCGGTAATAGGCACCCTGGGTGCAACCTTGCGATCCTGTCTGGCATAGCCATAGTACGGAAGAACTGCGGTAATCCGTCGGGCAGAAGCACGCCGTAAAGCGTCAACCATGATCACCAATTCCATAAGATGATCATTCACCGGCGGACAGGTCGGTTGAATGATAAAGACATCACGGCCGCGAACGTTTTCACCGATCTCGACAAAGATTTCCCCATCGCTGAACCGACGAACTTCCGCCTTGGACAGGGGAACCCCGAGATAGTTACATATATCCCCAGCCAGGGCTGGGTTGGCGTTACCGGCAAAGACCTTCATCTCTTTCATTCTGTTGCCTGAAGTTCGGGTTATCGTATTTCCGCCACTTCGAATTGCCGCCGTAACCTTATGCGCCAAAAGATATGAAATGGCTGGGGCGGCAGGATTCGAACCTGCGAATGTCAGCGTCAAAGGCTGATGTCTTACCGCTTGACGACGCCCCAATGCCTTACAGCTTTGCCTATGTGCTCAGTGGTCGGGCAAGAAAGACATTCCGGGGGAACCGCCGGGCGAATCGAGCAACACTCTTTTGCGCCTGCGCCTCGTCCTCAAAAAGACCAAACACTGTGGGGCCGCTACCGGACATCAATGCCCCGTGGGCACCATCAGCCAGAAGCTCATCTTTAATGCGGCCGAGCTCCGGATATTTCCCGATGGTCACGGCCTCTAACTCGTTATATAAAGGAAGATTCCCCGGCCCGACACATGCATTATTACCATGCACGAAGTCGCGGCCTAAGATATATGGATTGCCACCCGTTGTCAACGTAAAATTCTCATACACCCACTTGGTGGACACGGGAAATCCAGGGTTTACCAAAACAATCCAATCGGCAGGAGAAATGTCCTCGGCATGGATCTCGTCGCCAATGCCGGTGGCCCAAGCTGCAGTGCATTCATCAACAAAAAAAGGCACGTCGGCTCCCAATGGCCGCGCGAGATCAATAAGCTGACCGGAGGAGAAGGGCAACCCATAGAGGGTGTTCAGCCCCCGCAATACTGCGGCAGCATCACTGCTTCCCCCTCCCAGACCAGCGGCAACCGGCACTTTTTTATCAAGGACGATATGAACGCCACCCCCTGCACCAAAAGCGGCAAAAAAACTCCTTGCTGCTCGATAGACAAGATTGCCTTCCCCGGTGGGCAGGTCGCTTCCCGGGCAGTGCACCGTGATGCCGGAATCCCGCTTTGCAAGATGCAATCGATCGGCCAGAGTGATTTTAACCATCCGGGTTTCAAGGTCGTGGAACCCATCCACCCGTTTGCCCTTGATGGCGAGATAGAGATTTATTTTTGCCGGAGCCTCGCAGACAAGCTCCATTGCGCAGCCATTTTTCATTTTCAGCAAATACCCTGTACCCTTATCCCGTTATCATAAAAAAAATCGCCTGATTTCAGCAGATTGAAAACCAGGCGATTATAAATTTCGATTGCGTAGGGAAAATCAGCCGCTGGCCTTCACATACCGCAGCTTCAAGTCGGCAAGCACATGACCGACAAGCTCATCTTCCTTGTCGGTCAGGTTCCCCTTGGTTTTGTCCTTCAGCAACTGCAAGGTGCTGATGGTATGCTTGGCCAGGGCAAGATCGTTGCCGGCCTGCCCGGTTTCCGGATCCTGAATCTCTCCCATATGATAGAGCGCCGAGCTGTTCAACGACATGATCAGGGTGGTGAAGGTTACCTCAGGCAACACGCATTTGCAGCCTTCCCTGATATAGCCCTCCGGACACTTTTTTTCGTTTTTCTCGTTTTCGGTCATGGACTATCCCAATGGGCAGAAGGAGAAAACATCACCGCTAGGCATTGACCAACTCAGGCAACTCAAGAACCATGGCCTCATTGATGTTCGGCAGAGCACGAACCTTTTCCAGCAGAGACTTGGGAACCAGGCCATCTGTGTTGAGGAGAATCACATTGAGGTTCATATCACCTTCCCGCTGCTTGCCCACGGTCATCCTGGCAATATTCACCCCGTCGTTACCCAGAGTAGTGCCGAGCAAGCCGATAACTCCGGGAACATCGTTGTTCTGCACAAAAAGCATTGGCCCGGCAGGCAGGGCTTCCATGCGGAATCCGTTAAGGCGAACCAAACGCGGCTCATTCTTACCGAATACCGTCCCGGCCAGAACATTTTCACCCTCGGTGGTTTTCACCCGAATGGTAACCAGATTGAGAAAATCATCGCTCCTGCTGGTCTTTGCTTCAACCACCCGAATGCCCCTTTCCTGGGCGATGATCGGCGCGTTTACGTAATTGACAGCGTCTTTGAGGATCGGGGTGAACAACCCTTTCAGGAAAGCAACGGTGATCGGGCTGGTGATCATCTCGGAAAGATCGCCGCAGAATTCGATATTGACTTCCTCCACTCCGCCCTTGGCAATCTGCATGTGAAAGGAGCCGAGCATCTCGGCCAGGGTGATATACGGGCCAACCTGGGAAAGAACATCGGCGCTTACGGAAGGTACGTTGACCGCATTGGTAATGGTACCGCGGAGCAGATAGTCCGCCATCTGTTCGGCAATGGCAACCGCAACATTTTCCTGGGCCTCCGCCGTGGAAGCTCCCAGATGCGGGGTGCAAACGAAATTATCCAGGCTCAGCAATTTGCAATTTTCCTTGTTGGTGGGCTCCACCTCAAAAACGTCCAGCCCTGCCCCGCGAATCTCTCCATCCTTAAGGGCATTGTACAAGGCCTCCTCATCAACCACGCCACCGCGGGCACAATCGAGGAAAACGCACTCTTTCTTCATCATCTTGAATTGTTCGGTGGAGAGCAGATGCTTGGTCTCCTTGGTGAGCGGCACATGCACAGAGATAAAATCTGCGCGCTTGCACAATTCTTCCAGACTGACCAGCTCCACGCCGATTTTCTCGACCAGCTCTTTGGGCATATGAGGATCAAAGGCGATAACCTTCATCTTCAAACCCTGGGCCCGATCGGCAAAAATGCTGCCTATCCGACCGATCCCGACAATACCCACGGTCTTGCCGGTTACTTCCCGGCCGGAGAATTTCTTTTTCTCCCACTTGCCTTCCTTCATGGAGGCGGTGGCCTGGGGGATGTTTCTGGTCAGCGACATCATCATGGCAATGGCGTGTTCCGCTGCGGTGGTGGCGTTACCGTCCGGGGCGTTCATGACGATGATCCCCTTCTTGCTTGCCGCAGGAATATTGACATTATCAAGACCGATTCCGGCGCGTCCCACGACCTTCAATTTCTCCGCCGCTTCGATGATCTCCTCGGTAACCTTGGAGGCGCTGCGAATTACCAGACCGTCGTATTCAGGAATTATGGCTTTAAGCTCATCCGGAGAAAGGCCTGTTTTCACATCAACCTCAAGCCCAGCCTCCTCGAGAATCTGAACACCAATGGGCGACAGGTTGTCACTGATCAGAACTTTCATTGTTTCTCCTTAATGTATAAGAAAAGCAGCCAAAGCCATTTGCGAACCTTGGCAAATTGATAGAACACGGATGATACAGACCAAAAAAACTTAAAATAACCCGGATTCCCGGCAACCTAAAGTCCCGAATATTATGTGATCAGGGAAGTTTGTCAAGAATAAAACATGAACGCAGCCCTGTCTTGACGCCCTGTTCCTAGTCTTTAAAACATGCGGAGAAATCAGCCGGACCCACATCGTCGTCCCCATCACGGTCTTCATCCGGCAGCCCCCGATAATGTCTGGCCGTGGAGCAGGCTGTTCTGATCTCTTCATATTTGCGGGCAAAGAGCTTTTCCGGAAATTCCGGCTTGTTCATATAGGTTATCATGTTGGTCAAAATATCAGCCACCATGAGTTCCACCAACGAAGCCCGTTCGGTTTCGGCAATAAAGGTCCTCTCCTTGGTGGCCGAAAACTTTACCGATCCGGCCATGACCTTCCGAACCTCTGCCTGCAAGGCAAGATCCGTTTCAGACATCCGGGAGAAAAACTCCTCGTCAACCGGAAGCTCCGCTTCACAGATAATCTTGATCAGCCACCGGTCTCCAGCCATTTTTTTTGACTGATCATACACGGTCAAGGTCATATTATTTTCAAGGCTGCGTTGCTCAATTATGTCCATGGCCAAAACTCCTTAATAGCTGTACCACTTGGGGCAAAAACCTGTTTTGATACTTGCATATGCACACAACAAGACTTGCTCTCTTTCCTGGAAACGGGTATATAACATATCTTTTTATAAAGGGGATAACTCCTTTATTATAATACATGCTCAGCATCGGCAAAAGTCTTGGATACGACAGAGGCAGGCGGACTTAAAGTAGTTGATTGTCAGCCCATTTCCTGTCCTGAGCTTTCTGTTATGTCACGCATATCAACTCGATGGAACAGACCATGAGTATCGAGATCTACAACACCAAAACCGGTCAAAAATCCCCCTTTGTCACCATGGAAGAGGGTAAGGTAAAACTCTACGTCTGCGGCATCACCGCTTACGATTACTGCCATATAGGCCATGCCAGGTCAGCTCTGGTTTTCGACATGATCGTCCGCTACCTGCGTTATCGGGGATACGAAGTCACCTTTGTTCGTAACTTCACCGATATCGACGACAAGATCATCAAACGGGCCCAGGAACAAAACACCACCTGTGAAGAGCTTTCCAGCCGCTTCATCACCATGTTTCACGAAGACATGGTCAGCCTCGGTATTCTTCCCCCCACCATCGAACCAAAAGCCACCGAACATGTGGATGAGATAATCGATCTGGTCCAGGATCTCATTGCCAAGGGACTCGCCTACCAGGTTGACACCGATGTCTATTTCAGAGTGACCGAATTCAGCACCTACGGATCCCTTTCCGGCCGCAATTTGGAAGATATGCAGGCAGGCGCACGCATCTCAGTGAACGAGAAAAAAGAACACCCCATGGATTTTGCCCTCTGGAAAGGGAGCAAACCCGGGGAACCCACCTGGGACAGCCCCTGGGGACCCGGCAGACCCGGCTGGCATATCGAATGCTCGGCCATGAGCCGCAAATACCTGGGCAACTCCTTTGATATCCACGGCGGCGGCAAAGACCTCGTCTTCCCCCACCACAAAAACGAAATGGCCCAAAGCGAAGGGGTCAGCGGGGAAGAGTTCGTCAAGTACTGGGTGCACCACGGCTTTGTAACGATCAAAGATGAAAAGATGTCAAAGTCTCTGGGCAACTTCCTCACCATCCGTGAGGTTATCGAAAAATTTGCCCCGGAGGCCTTACGGCTGTTTATATTTTCCACCCACTACCGCAACCCGCTTGACTACTCGGAAGCGGCCATGCTTGATGCGGTGGCCGGGCTCAACCGAATGTATACCTGCCTGGCGGAGATCGAACAATTGGACGCCACCGGCAACGAGCAGGGTGCCAGCGCCATCTCCAAAGCGGATCGGGAGAAAATAGAAACCCTGAAAGAACGCTTCATCAAGGCTATGGACAACGATTTCAATTCGGCCCAAGCCCTGGGGCATCTTTTTGATGCAGTGAAAATCCTCAACAAGATCCGCCAGCATCTGCCTGGCAAACCGGCGAGTCTCGACCTTCAGCTGCTCAAGCAAGGCGCCGAAACAACCCGGGAAATGGCCAACACCCTTGGGTTGCTCAGCGAAGAGCCTGTGCAGTACATGCAGAAAGAACAGGAAAAAATCCTCAAGACCCTTTCCATTACCCCGGAAGAGATCGAAAAGGGTATCGCTGAAAGAACCGCTGCCAGGGAAGCAAAAAACTGGGCTCGAGCCGATGAAATCCGCGACCAGCTCCTGGCCCAGGGCATTGAGCTGAAAGATGGACCCACCTCCACCACCTGGCAGGTCAAACTTCCGTAATTTGTTGCCGCATCGCGTTCTGATTACCAAGCTATCTCAGCAGCTAGAGAAATACCTTTATCCTTCTGTTCATTTCTTTGCTGGTCTTTATGCCCTTTAGGGTACAAAGAAACGAACCAAAAAAAAAGGCACCCTGTCTCTCTTGTCCCGCCGTGGTCGGGATTCCCGGAGTTTATCCCCTGCGGGGACTCCTCAATGCTGCCGGGAGTTTGCAAACTCGGCGGAGTTTATACCCCCTTGCGGGGTGCCTCAAACAGTGCAAACTCCTTTTTCGGCAGTCTCTCCGATGCTCGGCTGCGTGCCAATGGGATTTTGACTGCATGAGAACAATGGACTTGGCTAAGATTACTCAGTTAATCATATATCTCTTTGCTTCGTTCCCGTGTTCTGAGCTATAATCGAGAAACACGCCCCCCTGTTTCCCCTAGTAGCGCCAGGAGGTCTGCCATGAAACGAGAGCCTGCGGTTGCCCATCAGTTTTACCCCGGAGACCCCACCACCCTTAAAGATACCCTCGACCGCCTGATTCCCAAGACCAGCAGCAAACAAAAAGCTATTGCCGTGGTCTCACCCCATGCCGGGTATATTTACTCCGGCTCCGTTGCAGGGGAAACCTTCGCCGCAGTGGAAATCCCCCAGGATATCGTGGTGATGGGCCCCAACCATCACGGCTACGGAACACCTGTGTCCTTGATGGATAAAGGGGCCTGGAGCATGCCCCTTGGCGAGGTGAAGATCAACACGGTGCTTGCCAGCCAGCTCCTTGCTCAGACTGATCTCATCGAGGCAGATACCCTGGCCCATCGGTTTGAACATTCCCTGGAGGTTCAGGTGCCGTTTTTGCAGTATTTCCGCCCGGACATGACCCTCACTCCCATGGTGATCTCCCATCTTTCTTTCAAATCCTGCCAGATTGTCGGCGAAGCGCTCGCCGCAGCAATCGAACAATACAACAAGCCAGTCCTTATCGTGGCCAGTTCGGATATGACCCATTACGAGTCCAGGGAATCCGCCACGGCAAAGGATTCCCTGGCCATGCAGCAGCTTAAGAAATTGGATCCCGAGGGGTTGTACAACACAGTCTTGGGCAAAAAAATCAGCATGTGCGGCATCATGCCGGCCACCATCGCCCTCATCGCCGCCCTCCGGTTGGGAGCAACCAAAGCACGACTTATCCGATACACCGACTCCGGCGAGGCAAGCGGCGACACCAATCAGGTGGTGGGGTATGCAGGCTTTGTGATTTCCTGAAAAACCTAGGAAAAATCCACAATTCTGCTTGACATAATCCCCCTGTTCCTCTATTTTTCGACGGTTCTTTGCCCGGCACTTAATGGGGGATCGTCTAACGGTAGGACTGCAGACTCTGACTCTGCCTATCGGGGTTCGAATCCCTGTCCCCCAGCCAGACAGTCACAAGGGTTTCCGTTAATCTCGGAAACCCTTTTTTTGTCTGCCGCAACTCCCCAGATACCACTACAGTTCAGTTCTATGCTTCAGATTGCAGGTTCGTCTATATTCCGGGCTGTGAGTTTGGGAAGAGTAGAAAAAAGATCAAAAAACGCTTCCGACAGGATGGCTCCTTATCGGCGCACCAAAGCATCGGGCAGCCTTGCCCTGTGAAGCAGCCAGGTCTTTTCCTGTTTTTGCAGAGAAAACGTCACCCGATGTGTTTCATCAAAAAAATCCGGCTGGTTGTAATTTGCAATCACATGGACCAGAGCGCTGACCTCCCCCCTCCCCTTGCTCGGGACCTCAACAAGAATCTCATCAAGGGTTACCCGAAGATTGGCCTGACGCGAACGATACATGATGAGGTAGCGGATGACCAGCCCTGGCTCCAGAATTTCGTGGTAGTTGCGCTCCACCACAGTAACCTCGCAGGCCGGTCCAATGAAATCCTTCACCGGCCGCATTTTAAGGGCGATCATCACCGGAGTTTCCTCCCCATCCTTGGAAAGCGAAACCGCAATGGCGCTGAACTTACGCTTGATCACCTGTTGATCGCTAAAATAGTACAAAAACCAGCCCGCAGCACCGACCAGCAACACGACCACGACAACGATGAATTTTCTCTTCATACTTCAGCCCTCTCCTGTGTGGCAAAAAGAAACAAACCGGCGTATTATGTGAATCGGAGACCTTCACCCCGTTCTTGAACGGAAGACGAACACACGCAAAGGACGCAGCATGAGCACGAGCCAGACAAGCAACCCGCTGCACGGCATCACCCTGGAGATGATCCTCACCCGATTGGTGGAGCACTACGGCTGGGAAAAACTGGGGGAGAAGATAGCTATCAACTGCTTTACCAAAGACCCCAGCATCAAATCAAGCCTCAAGTTCCTGCGCAAAACCCCATGGGCCAGACAAAAACTTGAGAGCCTCTATCTGCACACCAGACTCCGCAAGGAAATTCTTTAGCAACTCCGATATTTTCCCCTGCCACAGGGCAACTGCAATCGGGTATTGGCACTATCCAGAGAACCTTTCTCGAGATCGCCGCCGCCATATACAACGACACCGCCCCCTTCGCGGCGGCCTTATATTGTCCTGAAATAAGAGCTACCCCAAAAGCTGTAATTGGAGGACAATAGCAGACAGGCAACCAAAGCGTCCTCCTCGTACACGAGGCAGGGGCACCGATCAGAATCCAAACATGACGCTTAAAATATGCACTTCATAGAGATACTCCGCAATTACTGGCCCCACCTTGTTTCTCTTCTTTCTTTCGCTGTAACTGTTCTCACCATTTTTCATATCCTTTTGAAAAAGCGCGATACCAAGGCAGCGACCGGCTGGGTCGGCTTGGTGTGGTTTGCCCCTTTGTTAGGTGCCTGCCTGTACTGGTTGTTCGGGGTCAATCGCATAGAAAGGAGGGCCAAAGCACGCTTTGCGAGAAAGGAAGCGTGGCCTTTGCCCACGACGGACTCAGCCGTTTCCCCCAATATATTATGGACCATCTTTCTGCCGGAGGAGAGGGGTTGGCAGACTTGTGCCGCTTAACGGATAAAATCGTCCGGCAGCCGCTTTTATCCGGAAACACCATTGTCCCACTCATCAATGGCGATCAGGCCTTTCCGCTCATGCTTGCCCAACTGGAAAAGGCTGAAAGATCCATCACCCTGACCTCATATATTTTCAACAATGACGCATGGGGAAGCAAATTCAGGGTGGCGCTGACAGAGGCACAAAAAAGAGGGGTCGAGATCCGGGTCATCGTTGATGGGGTCGGCGCCAGGTATTCCTTCCCGCCAATCACCTGGGCCTTGCGGAAAGATGGAATTAATACAGCCTCCTTCATGCAGACCCGACTGCCCTGGCGCTTTCGCTATGTTAACCTGCGCAGCCACAGAAAAATTCTTGTTGTTGACGGCAAAATCGGCTTCACCGGCGGAATGAATATCCGGGCGGAAAATGTGCTCGCCGAAAAACCGTCCCATCCCATCCAGGATCTTCACTTTCTGATCACAGGGCCGGTGGTGGGAGGATTGCAGTGCGCCTTTGCCGAGGACTGGGCTTTCACCACCGGGGAAAAGCTGCAGGGAGAAAAATGGTTTCCACAACTCTCTCGGGATGGAGACGGAATTGCCAGGGGGATCATTGATGGGCCAGATGAAGATTTTGACCTGCTGCGCCTGGTGATCTTGGGAGCATTGACCGCAGCCCATTCTTCGATCCGGATCGCGACTCCCTATTTTTTACCGGACAACGAACTGCTGACCGCGCTCCGGCTTGCCGCTCTGCGCGGCATCGACGTCCAGATTCTTATCCCTAAAAAATCCAACCTTCTTCTCGTCGGGTGGGCCGCAGAACCGAGTCTTGAAGATCTGCTTGCCTCGGGATGCCGCATCTTTCACACCCCTCCTCCCTTTGATCATTCCAAGATAATGATTGTCGACCAAACCTGGATTTTACTCGGTTCGGCGAACTGGGACACCAGGAGCCTCGCCCTGAACTTTGAGTTCAACCTGGAATGTTACGACAAAAAACTGGCCGCGAAGATGCAAGAGATTCTGACCCAAAAACAGGCCCAAGCGCAGGAAATCACCGTGCAGCAGTTGCGGGCAAAGAGCCTGCCCATACGGCTCAGGAATAATTTTTGCCGACTCTTTTCCCCCTACCTTTAAGACGCCTGCACAATAGGGAGTTCATGCCAATTAGTAGTGTAGGAGGGCGATTTCATCGCCTGTTTATGATGCCAGGGCTTGACCAGTCCGGCAGAACCGTATTGAAGCGTGTCCCTGCCCCAGCGGTGGTTAATCCGGTCAAGTGCCTGATGAAGGTTGTCGCGGTTTCTGCGCGGGGCAATGAAGAGGTTGGCCTGGTGGTGGATATGCTCGGGGATCAGATCGCAGAGGACCACCCCCACCTTCTGATAGGCGTAGCCCGACCGGAACAACTCCTTAAGACAGCGCATGGACTGTGCGATCAATTCGGCGGTGTCCGCCGTGGGGCATGGCAGGGTTATGGTCCGGCTGTTGGCGTACTGGGGCTGGTCGGTGCGAAACCGGTTGGTGGTGAGGTACAAGGTGAGACAACCTGCTTTGAGCTGCTGCGCCCGGAGTTTCTCCGCTGCCCGGGAGACATAAGAAGCTGTAGCCTCGTGCATTTCCTGAAGCTCCGTTACCAAAACACCGAAGGATCTGGAACAGGCAATGGAATGTTTGGGCGGCGGGACCTCATCCAGAGAAAAACAAGAGATGCCCTGCAGCTCGTGCATGGTTCTGAGTCCGGTGATACTCAGGTGTTTCCTGACCCAGGTCTCATCGGCCCGGCTCAGATCGTAGGCGGTAAAAATACCGCAGTCGGCCAGTTTCCGACTGGAGCGGCTGCCGATGCCCCACACCTCCCCTGCCTCGACACCCTTGAGGATGGAGTCGATATCGCTCTCCGGCAGGATAATAAACACCCCGCCATGTTCCGGTTGTTTCTTGGCCATGCGGTTGGCGATCTTCGCCAGAGTCTTGGTGGGGCCAAAGCCGATGGAAACCGGGATGCCGGTATGCTGCCGGACACTGGCCCGAATATTCCCTCCGGTGATACGCAAAACCTCCTCCTTGGCCGCAGGCAGCCGGATGAACGCCTCGTCGATGGAATAGACCTCCACCTCAGGCTCAAGGCGCCCCACCTCCTCCATGACCCGTCGGGACATATCGCCGTACAACGCATAGTTGGAAGAAAATACCCGAACCCGGTTCCGGTTGATCAGGGACTTGGCACGGAAATACGGCTCCCCCATCCGAAGGCCAAGCACCTTGGCCTCGTTGGAGCGGGCGATGATGCAGCCGTCGTTATTGGACAGCACCACCACCGGCTGTCCCTCAAGTTCGGGATTAAAAACCCGTTCGCAAGAAACATAGAAATTATTGCAGTCGAGCAGGGCAAACAGAGCTGACATGGGATGAACCTAAAGGGCGTGGACCACGTAAGCAACCACCCCCCAGATCTCGCAGGTGATTCCTTCGGCCAGATGAATATCGGGATAATCGGGATTCTCGGCCTTGAGGCAGACGCTCTCGCCGTTTTTGACCAACCGTTTCACGGTAAGTTCGCCGTTAACCACCGCGATCACCACCTTACCGCTGATCGGATCGAGAGAACGGTCCACCACCAGGATGTCATTGTGATGGATACCGACCCCGAGCATGGAATCGCCTGCCACCCGCACAAAAAAGGTGGCGCCAGGATTGGCCACCATAAGCTCGTTGAGGTCGAGCCTGCCCTCGATATAATCATCCGCCGGGCTGGGAAACCCGGCGGAAACGCTGCAGCCAAATAGAGGGCGCTTCAACTCATTTGTACGGTTGAAGGCGTAGACCGCCGAGAGGGTTGGACTGAGGGAGGCATTCATGGCCCCACTATACAGGATAAGTTCGGAGGTGTCATCGCGGGTAATGGGACAAACAGAAAATTGGAACAGACGCATGTCCCTGCACGTGTACTGGTCTTTCTTGAGCATTATTCGTTGCTACCAATCCCGCAGGGCTGCGTATCGTGCTGTGGCATTTGGCGATACACATCTGCATTTCCCATTGAAATTTTCAATTTGTTTCATCGGCACAATCAAGGCTATATGAGGGGAATCTTGAGAGCGAATGAGGGTGCTGCCCCGACATTCTCTCTGCAAAAATAATTTCCACAAGGAAAATTCCAGGACAAACTCATCGGCTTCTCTCGCTTCCGGTCGACAGCAACGAAGTTCCCACACCGCAAACCCCTAAACTTTTGAGGTGAACAATTGAAAAGACAGATTGCCTTCGCAGTTCTCGCCCTGTTTTGCGCACTGGTTCCAGCGGCGATAGCCAAGACGACGGTTTCCGGCGTTATCAGCATGGATTTTGACTTGTCCCAACATCCCCATAGCAAAGAGGTGCGACTCTGGATACCCTACCCGGTCACGGATACGAACCAGGATATTACCAAAATAAAAATTTCCGGCAATTTTGCCGAATCCGCCGTCTATACGGACAAAGAATTTAAAACTCCCATGCTCTATGCCCGATGGGATAAGAACGCGACAAACCGGAACTTAAGCTTTTCTTTTCACGCCACGCGTGAAGAAGTTCTCCGGCGTGATTTCCCCACCAAAGAGGGTGCCTGGGATCCTCGCGATCATGCACTATATCTTGCCCCCACCCGCCTCGGCCCTATTGACGGAGAAGTAAAAAAGCTGGCGAATACAATCACCCAAGGCAAAAAGGGTGTGCTTGCCAAAGCCCAAGCCATCTACGACTGGACAGTGGAAAACACCTATCGAAATCCCGATACCCGTGGGTGCGGCAGGGGCGATGTTTTTCGGCTGCTGCAGGAACCGGGCGGCAAATGTGCCGATATCAGTTCTATTTATGTCGCCCTGGCACGAGCCGCGGGAGTCCCGACTCGGGAGGTTTTCGGTATTCGCATGGGCAAGACTGCCACCCAGGACATCAGCACCTGGCAGCATTGTTGGGCTGAATTTTTTCTGCCCGGCTACGGCTGGGTGCCGGTTGATCCAGCCGATGTGAGAAAAATGATGCTGGTGGATAAATTGCCTCTGGATGCCCCCAAAATTAATGAGGCCCGGCACTATTTCTGGGGCGGTATCGATGCTTACCGGATCAGGCTTGGAGAAGGCCGGGATCTGGTCCTCAATCCACCCCAGCAGGGAGAACCGGTCAACTACCTGATGTATCCCTTTGCCCAGGCGGGAGAGACAACCATCGACTGGCTTGACCCGGTTTCATTCAAATACACCATTACCTTTCATCAAAAACAGAAGGCAGAGGACGGCTATGGACTGATTGACACGGACAGTCTGAAAAAACTTCTTGATGCCGGAGCAGCCGTGACCGTTGTCGATGCAAGAAATCCCGAGGAGTATCAGGAAGTGCATGTGAAGGGGGCGATCAATGTTCCTGAAAAGAAATTTTCCGACCATATAGGCCAACTCCCCTCGGATAAATCAGCCCGAATCGTTTTTTACTGTAACGGCGTCAAATGCGGCAAAAGTAAGCGTTCCGCGAACAAGGCCGTGGAAATGGGCTATGACAATGTTTTTGTCTACGATGGAGGTATGCCGGTCTGGGAGGAAAAGGGCATGCCGATATATGCCGGGCCGGATCACGAGAAACGCATCGAAACCACGAAAATCACTCCACCAGATCTCAATCTTTTACTGAAGAACGGGCCCGACACCTATACGCTCGTCGATGTGCGTGATCCGGACGAATTCAGGGAGAGCCACATACCGGGCGCCATCAATATTCCGGCGGCTTCCTTTGCCTCGCAGTCGGGCGTGCTCGACAAGGAGAAAAAGATCATCGTGTACTGCAACTCCGGCGGTCGCAGCTACAACGCTTACCGAAAATTGATGAAGCTCGATTACAAGGACATCCGGCAGGCGCTTTTCGCCGACTGGAAAGAAGCCGGACTGCCGGTCGAGAAACCTTAGAAAATCACGTAATCCGCACGCGACAAGAAACAGGAGACTGCCATGAGTTCCACCGCTTTTGAGGTCAAGGCCTACCCCGAGATGTGGGAAAGCCTGAATATGGATGTTCCCCGGTTTGACAAAGCCCGGCAGATGCTCGGCGAGGTCTACGGCAAGATGTACCTCTCCCAGCCGGACCGGCCACAGAACATGGCCTATTTCGACGAGATGATCTCCGAGATCTTCGGCGGCCGAATCAAGGAGATGCTGGATGTCAAAAAAACGGGCAAGCCCGTGGTCGGCACTTTCTGTGTGTATATCCCGGAAGAAATCGTTGTGGCGGCCGGCGGGATTTGTGTCGGACTCTGCGGCGGCTCGCAGGGGCCGATCCCCGATGCGGAAAAAATTCTGCCCAGAAACATCTGCCCCATGGTCAAGTCGGCTTACGGTTTCAAGGCCGGTCGCATCTGCCCGTATTTTCAGATTGTGGATTTCGTCTACGGCGAAACAACCTGTGATGCCAAAAAGAAAACCTGGGAGATTCTTGACCGGCTGGTTCCCACCTATGTCATGGAAATCCCGCAGATGAAGAACAAACGGGATAAAACCCTGTGGCTGGAAGAGGTGAAAGATTTCAAGGCCAAGGTCGAGGAGGTCTGTAAAACGAGCATTTCCGCTAACGATCTTGCCGGGGCCATCAAGGTGATCAACGACAAGCGCCGGGCTCTCCAGCGCTTGACCGGAATCCGCTCGGCCAACCCCGCTCCGATCAGCGGCAAGGATGCACTCCTGATCGAACAGATCGCCTTTTATGACGAGCCGGTACGTTTTGCCCAAAAGGTGAATGCGCTCTGCGTCGAATTGGAACATCGGATTGCAAACGGTGAAGGCGTTGCCCCTGCCGCTGCCCCGCGGGTCATGGTTTCCGGAACGCCCATGGCGCTGCCCAACTGGAAAGTGCACAATCTGGTGGAGACCGCAGGAGCTGTGATCGTCAATGAGGAATCCTGCATCGGTACCCGCTATTTCAAGGATCTGATCGATGAAAATACCAGCGACATCGACAGCCAGCTTGAGGTGCTGACCGACCGCTATATGCAGATCGACTGCTCCTGCTTCACCCCGAACAACGAGAGGGTGGATCAGGTGCTCAAAGAATATAAGGATTCCAACGCGCAAGGAATCCTGCACTATTCTTTGCAGTTCTGCCACACCTACAATATCGAAGAGATCAAAATCCGCGAAGCGTGTGAAAAGGAGGGTATCCCCTATCTTTCCATCGAATCGGATTATTCCCCCGAAGATGTGGGCCAGCTGCAGACTCGCATCGAAGCATTCCTTGAGCAAATCCGGGGATGAGCATGCGGGTCGGCATAGATTTGGGCTCAAGGACCATCAAGGTTGCGGCTATGTGTAACGGCCAGCTTGTCGATCATCAGTTGGCCGAGAGCGGTTTTGATCCCTATGGCCAATCCATGGCCATGATCAAAAAATATGAGGCTGAAAAGATCGTGGCCACCGGTTACGGTCGGCATCTGGCCCAGGAACATTTTGCCCAGGAAGTCATCACCGAGATAAAAGCCCATGCCATCGGCGCGCGCCATTTTTTCCCGGATTGCCGTACCGTGATCGATATCGGAGGCCAGGACTCCAAGGTTATTTCCCTGGACGAACAGGGTCGGGTCGCCAACTTTCAGATGAATGACAAATGCGCGGCCGGAACCAGCAGATTCCTTGAAATCATGGCCGCAACCCTTGGTTTTCGCCTCGACGAGTTCGGTCCGGCGGCCCTTGAATCGCAAAACGAGGCCAACATCAACAGCATGTGCACGGTATTTGCGGAGTCCGAGGTGATTTCCATGAAAAATCGCGGCATCCCCCGGAAGGATATCGCCAGGGCAGTACATCTTTCCGTGGTCAACCGCCTCGTCATCATGCTGAGCAGGGTAGGCTTTGGCCGGAAAATTGTTTTCTCCGGCGGAGTTGCCAGAAACCCCTGTATTGTGCACATGTTGCACGAATGGCTGGGCGAGGCGAAAGTGGAGTCCTCTCCGGCACCGGATTTAATCGGGGCCATAGGGGCTGCCATCCATGCAGGAAAATGTTGATCTACAGTACAACACATGACAACATGGAAGCTGAAAACAGGTTGCGAGGCTCTTTTCTACCACCTCTGCTCGGACTGCACCGAGCGGTCGGCAGAAGGTTTGCTGCAAGCCGGCTGGAAGAAAATCCGTGACGGCGAACCCGTATCGTGCAACGAATGCACCCGAAAATGCGTCCTCACCTCCACTTCCCTGTGGGGTGCGGATGAAGAAACGCGCTATGCCGTTTGCGCCCAATGCGGAGAACTGAGCATGTGTCCATTAAAAGGGCGTTACTACTGTTAAGTTGCCTTTGCCCTAATCATTGAAAAAATTAAAATGGAGAAACGAGCCGATAATTGCCTGTTTCTCTTTTTTTCTCATGTGGTGCCTCCTGCGGAACTAAAACCATTTTTTAGTGATTAGCCTTGATAATAGATCCGCCCCCCAGTTTTTATATGGATACTTTGTGGCATAGTTCCATAAGGGTGATTAGACTATTTAAAATATGGCACAGAACTGGCTGTGACTCTCGGTAAAGGCCAAAACAAGCTGTCTCCGTACTCTTTTCAGAACAATTAATACCTTATGGAGCCGGATTGTATCTACTTATCCCAGAATAACGAGGAGACAAACATGAGAGGATCAAACCGCATGACGAAACGTTTTATGATCGTTTTATTGGCAGGATGCATATCGCTCCTTGTTTCCGGTGTCGCCTGGTCGCAATCACAAAACAGCACAAGTGACAATTCGGGACAACGGGTTGAGGCTTTGTCCATCAAAGGCAAGGTGAAGAGTGTTTCCCTGGAAACAAAGACCATGCTCATCAAACCGAAAAAAGGGGCAACCCTACACATCTCTTTTAATGAGCAGACAACGTTAATCGCCTTTGATTCTTTTGATGACATCAAAGAAAAGCAATCTGTTACGATCTGGTACACGGTTGAAGGAGAAAACAACATCGCCGTGAAGATAGAAAAAGCACCGGAAACTGGTTGTTGACAGTCCTCCACACAGTGGCTGATAAATTCATTTTCAAACCAAAGAGGAGAATGCTATGAGCCGGACAATCACTCTTCTGACAGGTATGGGATTCCTTGTTCTTTTTTTCTCCGGGATGGCCTCGGCGGAAGAATACAAGAATACCCGGGCCCTGAGTGGTCTTTCCACCGTAAAGGCCTATTTTGATGTCAACACCGGAGTTCCGG
>VMSS01000136.1 GCA_013791995.1 Desulfurivibrio sp.
AAGCCGCTCCCATTACGAGCCAGGGCGATCAATTCCTGCACGATTTTCAGACCGTTGACATCGGTCTGTTCAATCATATTTTTCCCCTTGGTCGGGTAGGTCAAAGCAACCCCGTCCCACTGCCCGGCAAAGACATACTCGCCCCCGCCGAAATGCAGTTTTTCAATACGCTCCAGCACCTCCCCCTTGACCTCGACCTCAGTGTCTGCGAGATATTCCCCCGCACCGATAAAACAATCAAACTGCGGCAGATATTTAACAAAGGAAATCTTCTCAAACTCCTGATCCGGGGGAAACCCGGGTTTGGCCCAACGGTAGGAGATAAAACCCTCTTTCTTGCTTCGGATAAGTTCGATCATCTCCTGGATTACGAAAGCGCCCTCGGCATCCTGCCTGGCAAGGAGATTTTTCTGCTCAAGTTTCGGCTGGGCCGCATGAAGCAGCACCGTGCCGTCCATGGAAAAAATGAAAAAATATCCCCTGCCGTTGTTAAACCGCTGCTTGCGCAGAGCCTCGCGAACCAAGATTCTGAGTTCGTCTGCGCTGTGCGATCCCTTGCTGATTTCGTAGAGATGGCTCACCATCCCATGACCATCCCGTACCCTGGCTTCGAGCGTTCCCTGCACCCTGCCCCGGACTTGCGCTTTCTTGAATTCGATGTAGGAAACCGCATCTGAAACCTGTGCTTCGAGCTGTTTTTTGCGCGTCTCAACCTGAGTTCCCCAAAGCGCATCGACCTGGTCCCGGTAGCGGCCATATTCCTGCACGATTTCAAAACAGCCGAATGCCAGGACCAGTCCGACAACCACCAACGACATGTTGATCAGCAATTTTCTGGCAATACTGTTAACGGGAAGAATCATCAACTGCCCCCAATAAAAAACCGCTCTCGCCACATCCGCTCACACAAGCCGGGCCAACACCTGATTGGCCACGGGCAACCCACCCTCTGTAAGGCGCAAGCCCTCTTCGGTAACCACGACCAACCCCTGCTGCTGCAAATCGCTTAATATGTTCCCATAATAGCCTGTCGGCGTCAAACCAAACTGGTGCCGCAGTTGAACACAGGAAACTCCTCCCAGCATCCTGAGCCCCATAACCACGCTTTCCCTGAACCGGGCCGCAAGCGGCAGGCATTCGGCCTCGGCAAGCGGGATTTGCCCCGCTTGGACCAGATCAACAAACGCTTCTGGATCCCTCACCGTACTGAACCTGAACCCGGAGAGGCAGGAAACCGCGCCTGCCCCCAAACCCAGATAAGCGCCGTTCCGCCAATAGTTGAGATTGTGCCGACACTCCCGCCCCGTTGCGGCATAGTTGGAGATCTCGTAGCGCGCAAGTCCTGCCTGACCCAAAAGATCATGGGTGAGATCACCCATGGCCAGTGCCTCTTCTTCGGCGGGCAGAACGAGTTCACCTTTTTCCACCAGACCGGCAAAAGGGGTGTCATCCTCAATGGTCAGTTCATAACAGGCCAGATGCTCCGGCGCGTAATCAAGGGCTTGGACAAGGGTGTCCCGCCATGCCGCTGCGTTCTGACCTGGCAGTCCATACATCAGATCGAGATTAATGTTGGCAAACCCTGCCTGGCGCGCACCCTTGATGGCCAGGTCGGCCTCGGCCACGGTATGGCTCCGGCCAAGCCCGGCCAGCAGCCGGTCGGAAAAGGCCTGCACCCCGAGGCTCAAACGGTTGACCCCGGCCCGGCGCAAGGCGGTCAGCGCCTGGACGCTTACGGTATTTGGGTTGGCCTCCACCGTGATTTCCGGGTCTTCACTGAAGTTAAACGATTCCAGGCATTGTCGAACCAGACCGGCCAGCTCACTGCCGCTGTAAATGGTCGGAGTGCCGCCGCCGATGAACAGGGTGGCAAAGGTTCGCTCCCTACACCACGCATGTCCTCCCCAATAGCGGATCTGGTCGGCAAGAGCCGCGAGATATGCAGCAGGCGGAGACTGGCAGGCATAGGAGTTGAAGGAGCAGTATGCGCATCTGCTCTTGCAGAAAGGGATATGGAGATAGAGGGAGGGCGGCTCTTCGCCGCTGGCAGGAGTAAAAACAGAGGGAGGAGGTATGACCACCGTCATTCTCCGGCAAGAACCGACCGGCTCTGGCTGCGAATATCCTCCAGAAGACCATGATCGGCAAAGCTGAAAGGCTTTTCTCCCTCCCCCACAATGAGATGGTCCAGAAGCTGAATTCCGGCAAAACCCAGGGCAATAAAGAGATGACGGGTGAGCCTGGTATCCTCGGCCGAAGGGGTCAGGCTGCCGGAGGGATGGTTATGGGCAATGACCACCGAAGCGGCATGGTGCTCCAGGGCCATTTTTATCAACTCCCTGGGATGCACGGTGTTGCTGGCCAGGGTTCCTTCCGCCACCAGCTGGGTATCAATGATACCCAGCGAGGCATCGAGAAAAACCGCCATCAGCACCTCACGCTTGAGACCGCGCATGGAGTGGACCAGATATTCGCCCACCTCGCGGGAGGAGCGAAGATACTCCTTGGCCACCAATCGCTGCCGCAGGTAGCGCCGAGCCACACTTTGGACAAAATGCAGGGCAAACCCGTTTTTCGGCCCGACACCCTCGACCAGTTCAAGCTCCGCTTGACTGGCATCCAGGGCCAGAGCCAGATTCCCGAACCGCTTGAGCAGCAACCGGGCACTCTCCTTGCAATCCTTACGAGGGGTCCCCATGGATAAAAGCAGTTCCAGCACCTCGGCATCGGTAAAACCGTCCAGGCCGTGGTCCAGAAACTTGTCCCGCAACCGCTGCCGGTGGCCGTCGCCCTTTTTCTGCCAGTCGGATTGATTCATAGTTGGCCACGAAACCCACGAAAAGCACGAAATTAAAGAACAAAACGCTTTACGGTTGCCTTGGGATGGGTGAAATTCACCAGCAGACCGATCTTTTTGCCGGTCGCCTTAAGATAGTTCAGAATCTGCGCCTCATGGGCCGGGTGCAACCGTTCTACTGCTTTCACCTCGACGATGACTTTGTCATCAACCACCAGATCAGCGCAGTATTCTCCGACAATCACTCCCTTGTATCTCACAGAAAAGGGCACCTGCGCTTCCACGGCAATCTCCCTAGCCTGAAACTCCCTTACCAGGGCATTCTCGTACACCTTTTCCAAAAAACCATGACCGAGCTGACGATACACCTCGAACACACAGGCATTAATCGCATAAACAAGATCTTTTTCAACGATCTTTTCTCTCAATACTTTCGTGTCCTTTCGTGGTTTTCGTGGCTATCTCTTTACTCCGCCAGCGCCTTCACAAACAACTCATTGGCCATCCCCGGATTGGCCTTGCCCCCGGTCTGCTTCATGAGCTGACCCACGAAAAACCCCATAACCTTGGTCTTGCCCTCTCGAAACTGCTGAGCCTGCTCAGGATTGGCAGCGATGATCTCCTGGACCATGGCCATTATCTCGCCCTGGTCGCTCATCTGGACCAACCCCTTCTCCTTGACCACGGCTTCCGGGTCTTTGCCGGACACCATCATTTCCTCAAACACGGTTTTGGCGATCTTGCCGCTGATGGTGCCTGCATCAATCATGACCAGGAGTGCGGCCAGATTCTCGGGAGAGACCGGGCACTGGCTGATGTCCATGGCCTCTTCGCCCTTCATCAACCGCATCAATTCGGTCATCAGCCAGTTGCCAAGCTTTTTTCCGTTGGGATACAGGGCAAGAGCCGCCTCGAAATAGTCGGCCAGTTCCTTTGAAGAAGTGAGCACCGTGGAGTCATTGTCCGACAACCCGAGTTGTTCGCAGAAACGCTTTTTCCGGTCATCGGGCAGTTCGGGCAGGGTGGCGCGAATCTCCTCGATCCAGACATCGTCGATCACCACCGGCACCAGATCGGGATCGGGGAAGTAACGGTAATCGTGGGCCTCCTCCTTGGAGCGCATGGAGTTGGTCACGCTGCGGTCCGCATCCCAGAGCAGGGTTTCCTGAATGATTTTGCCGCCGTCCAGCAGCACGTCGCGCTGGCGACGCACCTCGAATTCCAGTGCCTTCTGCACATTTTTAAAGGAGTTCATGTTCTTGAGCTCGGTGCGGGTGCCCAACTCCTTTTGCCCCATGGGCCGCAGCGAGATATTGGCGTCGCAGCGGAAGCTGCCCTCCTGCATGTTGCCGTCGCAGATATCCAGATAGCGCAGGATGGCGTGCAGCTTTTTCAAATAGGCGGCAGCCTCCTCCGGCGAACGGATGTCCGGCTCGCTGACGATCTCGATGAGCGGGACGCCGGTCCGGTTGAGATCTACGTAGCTTTTGGGCTCGCGCTCATCGTGGATGAGCTTGCCAGCGTCCTCCTCCATGTGGATACGGGTGAGACCGATCCGCCTGGTTTTCCCGTTCACCTCGACCTCCACCCAACCATGCTCGGCGATGGGCAGATCAAACTGGGATATCTGATACCCCTTGGGCAGGTCGGGATAGAAATAATTTTTACGGGCGAACTGATTCATCGGGCCGATAACGCAGTTGGTGGCGATGGCCATTTTCATGGCGTACTCCACCACCTTTTTGTTCAGCACCGGCAAAACCCCTGGCATGCCGAGGCAGACCGGACAGGTGTTGGTGTTGGGCGGGTTGCCGAAAGCGGTGGTGCAGCCGCAGAAAATCTTGCTGTTGGTTTTGAGCTGGGCGTGGATCTCAAGGCCGATGACAGTTTCAAACTCCATGGTGTTCTCTCCCTTATCCTGCCCGACCATGGGACAACAGCGCCAGACAGTGTGTCTCTTTTGCGTAATCATTCACCAGCGGCACAAAAACCTCTAAAACCCTCGAGTCAGTAACCGCGCAGCAATGCCGGAGATGCGCGGAAGAGGCCTGCGCAGTGTGCTATTGCACATAAGCAGGCCGATGATAAAGCAGATGCGGTGCTGCTGCGCGGTTACGCTTTTGCTTTCCCAACCCAGACCCGAATCCGGGCTAGTTCCGGCTCCCAGGCGGGCCCGATCCGCAGATCAAGAAACATCCGGAACAGATGATCCACAGTGCGCACCACCATCTCGTGCAGGCTTACATGCTCCAAGAGCCTGCCTTCAACCGCCTCGGGGTCGTTGCCCTCTTCGGAAGAGCCCATGGTCTTTGGCGGTTTCACATTGCGGAATTCCATGAGGGTGGCCTTGAAGGAAAGATTCCACTCATACTCCCCCCGGGTCAGCAACATTCGGGCCTGCTCCAGCTTCTTACCCATGGCCAGCCCGGTGCGCGCCTCCTGCAACTCGGTCATCAGCCCCCGGCAGATCAACTTCTCGCGATTCTCGCCTTCGCCGTACTCAAGCATCATGTGCTTTTCAAAAACCAGCTGAATATCCTCGCCCGCCTCGGGAAGAAAGATGGTCCCCCCCGCTCCTCGCTTTTGAACCAGAGCCAGGTAAGAAATTCCTGACCTAAGAATCTTTTTTCGTCAATGAGATCAACTAAATCCATGCGCCTAAGCCTCTGAAAGTCAAATGAAGATTGCGGGAGTGATGTCGGCCAGGGCCTCGCGACCGGGGACATCCAGAAGATGCTCGGCGGTGAGATAGGGCACCTGCAGCATCAGACTGAGATCAAAGGTTTGCTTGAAAAACTCCTCCAGCAGTTCCTGGGCCTTCTGGCTGGTGGAAAAAAACAGGAGCGTCCCCTCGGCCAGATTCCAGCAGAGATCATACACCGCCGGAGTCGGGGCCGCCTTTTTCATCAGCATCAGACGGACGCTCTCCTTGATCTCCACCCGGTGCGCCCTGGCCAGTTTGGGGATCTGCCGCGCTTTCTTAAGCCGCTCCTCTTCCTTGAGGCAGAACTTGTTGAGCACCTTGGGTGAGACCCTCCGCTCGTCTAAGCGCAGAGAAAGCACGACATGGTCCGCAGCCGCATATGAGGCATAAGCAAATTCGCTGTCAAACATGTTGAGCACCGAAACCCAACCCACGGAACGCTCTTCGTAGCTCTCGTCAATATCCCGGAATGAATGCCGGACGATCCGCTCTGCGGCGAACTCCCAGAAATTCGCAGGCAATTCCCCTTCCACCGAATAACGAACAAAACTTGCCGATCTGGCCAACAATCCCATACCGCACCAAAAAGTAAAAAGTCAGAAAAAAAAGCCCCGATCCAGACAAAAGCCCATCACAGCCCATAACAAAACAGAAGATATAGCAGACCAACGCCACCGTCACAAGCTATTTAAGCATCGAATCCACGGCCGAAAAACACCAATAATTACACAAGCTCAGGCCCTTATCCGCCACACCGGCAAGGAAGATACCAATGCAAAAAAAGAAAAAAGAAGAAAGCAAAGACTTGACACGGAAAACCGACTATTGTAAAAGTGCTTTTTCCTACAGGATGGGTCGTTAACTCAGCCGGTAGAGTATCTGCCTTTTAAGCAGAGAGTCGCGCGTTCGAATCGCGCACGACCCACCATTTATACTGTATGGATATTAGTCCCCATCGTCTAGCCCGGTCCAGGACACCGGCCTTTCACGCCGGCGACACGAGTTCAAATCTCGTTGGGGACGCCAGAAATTCTAAAGGGAATCAGCCGCATGCGGTTGATTCCCTTTTTTCATGACTACACTATTATGACCTGCACCCAAGACTACCACCAACTGCTTGACGACCTTGACGCAGAGATCGCCCGCATAGCAAAGATGCATGGTGCGGCCATCTCCTGCTCCCCGGGCTGTGCTTCTTGTTGCCTGCCTTTCAGCGTTCTGCCCATTGAGGCGGCCTGCGTGCTAAAGGCCATTAACGCCATGCCGCCGGACAGCCGGGATACGCTTGGCCGCAACCGTACGAAAGACACCGACCACTGCCCCCTGCTCATTGATGATCTCTGCTGCATCTATGCAGCCCGGCCCGTCATCTGCCGGACCCAGGGGCTGCCCCTCGCCTATGTGGACGAAGAGCGCGAAACCATTGAGGTCTCGGCCTGCCCGCTGAATTTCCCGGAAGAATATACCTTTACCCCGGAAAAGCTCCTGTTCATGAACGGCTTCAACACCCGTCTCGCCGATCTCAATCTTGCCTGGTGCCGGGAACACGGTCTGACGCCGGACAAGCGTATCCCGCTTAAGGATATTCTCCGCTCCGTTTCTCCGAAGGCCTGAACCGGAAATCCCCCCCGCGCAATTCATCGCACCAGGCCGGGCGCTCACTGCTTCATTGAATGCGCCCCCTCCAGCAGGGCATCGGCAACCCTCTCTTCCAGTCTGTCTTTATCAATAGGCTTGGCGCAATACGCTGTCGCTCCAAGGGCAAACGCCTGCTGGGCCGTCTTAAGGTCGGGCAGACCGGTCAGCATGATGGCCGACAGGTTCGGCAGCGCCTTCTTCATCTCGCACAACACATCAAGGCCATCCATCTTGGGCAGGTTCATATCGAGAATAGCCAGATCCACCGAATTTTTTTCAGTGAACCGCAGAGCCTCATCCTCGTCATGGAAAACATGCACCACATGTCCCTTCTTCTGAAGAATCCTCTGGATCAAAATGCCGGCGTCCTCCACATCGTCCAAGACCAGTATCTGCGCCACCTCGCTATGCCTCCTTTTCCTGACCGGCGCACACAACCGGCAGAAAGATGTGAAAGGTCGTATGCATGTCCAGGGCAACAAGCTCCGGTTCCAAGGGTGGGGATTTAACCTCTATCCGCCCTTTATGGTCCTGAATAATTCCGAAGGAGACGGACAACCCCAGCCCGGTGCCCTTGCCGACACCTTTGGTGGTGTAAAAAGGGTCAAAAATACGGCCAAGCTGATCCGGGGGAATGCCGGAGCCTGAATCGCCGATAATAATTTCGATCTGTCCGCTTTCCTCATGCCAACGGCTCCACACTCCGATGATCCCTTCGCTAACGATGGCATGATGGGCGTTGGTCAGCAAATTGACAAAAACCTGGCGTAGCCGTTCATTGTCAAAGCAAGTTCTGGGCAGATTTTCGGCCAGGCACGGATGGACAAAAATATGGTCCATGTTCAGGGTATGATTGACAATGGCCAGCACCTCCCCCAGGCTCTGGTTGATGTCACCATACAACTTGTTATGCTCCAGGGTCTGGCGGGAAAAATTCAGCAGATCGGCAACGATCCTCCGACAGATTTTCGCCTGTTTTTCGATGATCTTCAGGGTCTCATGCACCTCAGTCTGCTCCTGGAAATCCTCTTCCAGAAGCTGGGCATATCCCAGGATGATCCCGAGCGGGGTATTGATTTCGTGGGCAACGCCTGCGGCAAGCTGCCCCACGGAGGTCATCTTTTCGGAGTGCACCAACTGCTCCATCATTTTCTTGAAGTGGGTGAGATCCTTGGCTATTCCTTGATAGCCCTGGGTCACACCCGCTCGATCCGTAATGGCGGAGGCGGTGATCATCAGATATAAAGGCCCATCCTCTCTGCCGACAAATTCCGCCTCAAAATCCTTGGCCTGCCCATCAACGGCTAACAGGGCACGGTATTGCACCCCACGCTCTCGGTCGAGAAAAAACTCGGCCAGGGGTTGGCCGACAATATCATTCCGTCGCTCGACCCCGAGAAGGCGCAAACCGCTTTCGTTGATATCGCACAGCCTGCCCCCCGCATCGCAAAAATAAATCATGTCTTTGGAGCCTTCGAAAAAGCCGCGAAATTTTTCCTCGGACAAGCGCAGGTCGTGGGTACGTTCTTCCACCTGCTGTTCCAAGGTCTGATTCAGGCGGGACAAGTCGGCATGCGCCTCTCGGAGCTTTTCGTTGGCAATCTCCAGGGAAAGGGCATCGCTTTTGGCCCTGTCGATGAGCACTGCAGTACTGTGATAGTGCAGGGTAAGGATAGCCACCCCGCACAGGGCGATGGTGTTCAACCCGCCGCTGTATGGATCGAGGACATCCCACAACTCAGGCATATTGGCAATTCGAAACACATACGGAAGAAGATGTCCCACCCCGCGGGAAATGGAAAAAATCACCATGACCAGGGAAAACCAGAAAAAATACGCCCAGAGGATGTTTTTCGGTTCCATCCGGGTAAGCCGTCTGGCAAAATACAAGGCGCAGAAAGCAAGAAAAACCATTACGGTGGCGCCGAGATAATCCACCAGGTAAACGGGAAACAGGGGGAAACTGAAGACTTCTTCCATCAGGATACCTGCCCGGCACGGCTCTGCCGCCGCTTTTCGATGACCTCGCAAAAATCACGCAACGCAACGGTAAAAAACCAGAGGGCCGGAACACAGAGCAGGTGATCAAACCGGCCAAGATAATAGAAGAAGTTGAGCGGAGTCCGGGGGCCGACAAAATAATCCTCCACCAAACTTCCACCCAAGTCCTTGATATCGTGGTACATATCCCCGGCAAACCAGTGGATGAACAGATGATCCAGATCCCAGAGAAGGAAAAAAATCAGTGACAGCTTGAGGGACCTCCAGGACAATCCGGTATCCGGCGGCTTGGTGTGCAGCACATACAGTAAAAGCAGCAGAGCGACAAACAACAGGAGGTGCGCCATCAGGTGAACCACCGGGCCTTCCGCCTGCCCATGCCCCTGCACCGCCCACGCCGGTCCGCTCCAGCAGAGCAAGAAAACGCAGCCGATCAGGAAAGCGTATCGTTTCATTCGGAAACCTCCACCACTGTCCGTAGTCGTTTCCCTGAAACGACAAAACGTGGCTCAATCCCTGAAGTATAACCATGCAGCAGCGCAACGAGAAACCAAAACAGATGCTGTGCTGCTGTGTGTTTATCCGTTGTCCAGAATGTACAGATGCATCAATAAAACTAGCAGGTTGTCCCTGGGTACGCAAGCGATATCCCGTGAAACCATCCCGGAAAAACTGCAAGAAGATGTTGATTTTTCAAGAGAAATGGTGCAATTATTGAAGAGTTGTTCCACAACCGTTCCCCATCATGACTCTTTCCGGAGATGACTGCTTGACCGCTGACCAGCCAAATTTTTCCTGCCCGGAAGGGGAGTTTGCCGCATCGGTTCTCATCGTTGATGATGACCTCGACATGCTCTCCATGCTGGAACGGATCGTACGCAAAAAATGCCGGTGCGAGGTGAAAACCGCCTCCTCCGGCGAAAACGCCTGGCAGATTTTGGAAGACTGGCACCCGGACCTTGTGCTGACGGATATCAAGATGCCGGGGCTGGACGGCCTGACGCTCCTGCAAAAAATCAAGGACCGCTATCCGGCCATCGCCGTAATTATGATGAGCGGCTACGGCACGGTGGAATCCGCCATTGTCGCCCTGAAAAGCGGGGCCTATGATTTTATCCAGAAGCCCTTTGACAATGATCACCTGCTCCATGTCCTGCAACGTTGCTTGGAACACCTCTGCCTTCTTGAAAAAAACCGAAGGCTCCAGACTCGACTGGCCGAGCAGGAACCCTTCCCCGGATTCATTGGCGCTTCCTCAAAAATCAAGAAAGTATATGGGCTGATCAGCAGGCTTACCGATACCGATGTCACCGTCCTGATCCGGGGCGAATCAGGCACGGGTAAAGAGTTGGCTGCTCGAGCCCTGCATGGGCTGAGCGCGAGAAATAAAAAACCCATGGTCACGGTGAACTGCCCGGCCCTGCCCGAACACATCTTGGAAAGCGAACTCTTTGGCTATGTCCGGGGCGCTTTTTCCGGGGCGACCCACGACAAAAAAGGGTTGTTTCTTGAGGCCAACGGCTCGACCATCCTGCTTGACGAAATAGGCGATCTGCCCATTCCCCTCCAAACCAAGCTGCTCCGGGTTCTCCAGGAAAAAGAGATTATGCCTCTGGGTCAGACGAAAAGCCTGGCAGTGAACGTCAGGGTGCTGGCCTCCACCAATCAGGATCTGGAGGAAAAAATACGTCAGGGTCTTTTCCGGGAAGATCTTTTCTACCGCCTCAATGTGGTGACCATCACCATGCCGCCCCTTCGGCAACGCCCGGAAGACATCCCGCCCCTGGCCCTCCATTTCCTCACGACCTTTGCCAAAGAATATGACCGCGAAGGTGTGGTCTTTGCCACGGATGCGATTCCTTCCCTTGTGAAACGGTTCTGGAAAGGGAATGTCCGGGAGCTGCAGAATGTTATCAAACGGGCCGTATTGCTTGCCGATGACACTCCCATTTCCGCCGGCCAACTGACCGAACCCGAGTCCGAAGCTTTTTCTTCCAGAGCGATCGACGAGAGCCTGAACTCTCTGCACTACAATCTTGCCAAACAGCACCTCGTGGAGGACTTTTCCGCCACCTACCTGACCTGCGCCCTGCAGCAAAATGGCGGCAATGTAACCGCCGCTGCCCAAGCAAGCGGCATGAACCGGCAGGCCTTTCAAAAACTCATGCGACGTTTTGGTCTCACCGCGGAAAAATTCCGTCCCCATCCGGACTGACACCCCTGCCCCGTCCCGCTCACGCTGCCCCCATTTTTTCACACAAAACAATCCAGTGCCGCAAAAAAGATGCGATGCATATTTTTTGCGGCGCACCCCCCCGGATTTCTGCCCTTTTTCCACCGTCAATTCCACGGACATAAATGACAACATCCACCTACAATCATGACGATAAACACAACCACGTCCGCGCTTCACCGAGTTGGCATTGTTTTTGCTTTACTAAACCTAAAAGGAGGTTCATGCAGCTTCCACAATGTCAACCACAGCGCATCAGGCTCGAACTTTTTTTGTTCGCCAACCGTCCGCGCTTGTTTGTAAATGGAAAACACAAAGAAGGAGGTGCACCGGCAGAATAGGGGGAACTTGGGGAAAAGCCGTCTTTCAAAAAAAATTTCATTTTAGACAGGAGGTGGATGGTATGAAAGTTAAGTTCAGTATGGTGCCGTTACTCGCCCTGGTGATGATGGTCTTGCCCATCACCCAGCAGGCACAGGCTCAAGAGGGGGCGTCTGCTCCAACCATTACTCTCGACAAGACCACCCTTGACAACGGCGGCGAGATCACCATCAGTGGTCAGGCCCCGGCTGGCTCCCAGGTCTATATCGAACTTTTTTCCGCCGATAAAACAGTCAAAGCCAACCGCTTCGACAGCAAAAAAGACCCCAAAACCGGTGTAATCCCTTACAAATTTTATCTGACCCATGAGTTGCCTGCGGCCTACAAAATTTACGTACCCAAAGACATGGAGCCGGAACTTGAGAAAGCCAGGGCCGTTGGCAAAGACTGGAAGTATTCCGAGGTGCTGAAGAAGATCGGTGCCGACGTCGCTTACAGCGCGCCCGCCAAGATCAAGATTGACAGCTACCAGGCCACCATAATGGCCAGCATCATCGGTTCCCGTGGCACCCTGCTTGATGCTATGGACGAAAAAGAAAACAAACGCGAATCAATGAGGCTGATAAAAGGCCGCTTCCGCAGTGTTAACAATCTGCTGGCCGCCAACGTCGAAACCACCCCCGACGGCGCTTACACCGCCAAAATCAAGCTACGCACAGGCCTTGCCCCTGGCAAATATAACGTCATCACCACCGCGGTCACCGAGCGTATCAAAGATGGCGACAAGGAAATCGTCAAGAAGGTCAAGAGCGAGCCAGCCGCCTTCGAGAATACCATGACCTTCCCCACCGTCTACCTTGACACCGCAGGCACGAGCCTCAATCTTGTCTGGCCCTTCTTCATCGCCCTGGCTGTAACCGTCTTCGGCGCACTCATGGGCGCGGGTGGCGGCTTTATCCTTAACCCCCTCCTGGTTATGTTCTTCCCCCTGCCCCACACTGTCGTGGCAGGCACCGTCATGCCCACAGTACTGTTCTCCCAGGGCAGCGGCATCTATAACTACTCGAAGATCAAGTTCATCAACTGGAGGCTCGGTATCGGCATCGGTAGTGCCATGCTGTTGGGTGGCTTCATTGGCCCCAAACTCACCGAATTGATCACCCTCTCCCAGTTCAAGTTCGCCTTTGGCTGGATATTGTTAGTACTGGCCGGCCTGATGTACTGGCAGACCACCGCCGGCTATCTTTCTAAAAACAAGAAAGAACAGGCCATCTTGAAAGAGTTCAAGAAACGGGCCGAAGAAGCAGCTGCAAGCAAAGCCAATTAAGCACACCATCAGGAGGAATCCATTATGAAAGTAGAATTTTGGGGTCAAGATTTTGAAGTAAATATGTGGGTCGGCTGCATAGGCGGCTTCCTCATCGCCATCATGTCCTCGATGTTTGGCTTCGGTGGCGGCCCGTTCATGGTACCGCTGATGACCGTCGCCCTGGGACTGCCCATGTACATCGTGGTCGGCAGCTCACTCTTGGCCATTTTCTTCAACACGGGCATGGCCACCATCCGGCACATGCAATTCGGCAACTTCGACCTGTTGCTCTTTCTCATCATGTTTCCCGCCGCTTTGTTGGGCGGCTATCTTGGCCCGCAGATCGCCAAGCGCTTGAGCCCACTGGTGGTGAAGCGCGTTGCTTGCGTGGGACTGATTCTGTTGGGCCTTAAGCTGTTAGACCTGTATTAGTATTATTCAATCGTCCAGGTCCGGTTCCCCCAAGGCTATTCTTCCCTTGCCTGTCGTGGAACCGGACCTGACTCCCGGCTCAGAACCCTTGGGCCAGCCACCTGCGGCACAAAAAGAGGGTATCTGTATGGCACACATTTTCGTCTTGGATGATGTCCTGGATGCCGCCGTACTGACCCAGAAAATACTCACCAGAAAAGGACACCAGGTAACAATCTTCACCGACGAACAGGAAGCATTGCAGTATGCCGAAAAAAATCCGGTGGATCTGGCAATCCTGGATATCAATCTGAAAAAAACCAACGGGATCAGCATGTTAAAAGAACTCAAGCGAGCCACCCCGACAATCCGGGTCATCATGCTGACCGGTTATCCAACCATTGAAACTGCCCGGCAGGCCTTGCACCTTGGCGCTGCTGATTACTGTGTAAAACCCATCGACAAAAGCGAACTGGAACAGAAGGTTTCCGCCGCGCTGGGCAATTGACCCAAGCACGGCACGCCACATCCACAGGAGTTATTACCATGAAAAAATCAGTCTGGAGCATGTGCGGCATGTGTACCGTCCGTTGCCCCATCCGGGTCGAAGTCGAGGGCAACACCGTAAAGTGGCTCGAGGGCAACCAACATATCCTGAAAGGCGCCTTGTGCGCCAAGGGCTCGGCCGGACCTGCCCTGGTGGCCGACAAGGAGCGCCCGCAGCAACCGCTGATCAGACGGGGCGGGCGTGGCGCAGGACGATGGGAAGCGGTGAGCTGGGAGTTCGCTCTTGACTACATCGCGGACAAGCTCAAAACAATCATTGAACGGCACGGTCCGGAGGCGATCATGGCCAGCTCCAGGGGCGGCCCATTCCAGGATCTCGTCAAGGCATTCACCCATGCCATGGGCTCACCCAACTACAGCAACCACGACAGCGCCTGCGGCCGGAACGTTCACCATGCCAGCATCTCGCTCTTCGGCCTGGGACGCAAAGGCTTCATCTATGATATCAAGAACGCCAAGCACTTGGTGCTGTTCGGTCGGAACATCCTCTCTTCCCTTCGCCCGGCCGAGGTCAACCAGGTCATGGACATGCTGGACAAGGGCGGCAAGCTCACCTATGTTGACGTCCGCCAGACCCTGACCGGAATCAAGGCAACCAATTTTTTCCAGGTGCGGCCCGGCACGGATTACGCCCTGGCCCTGGCCCTGATTCACGAAATCATCAAGGCCGAAGGATATGATGCGGAATTCGTGGAACGCTATACCACCGGGTTTGACGAGCTGGCTTACTTTGTTGAAAATTACTCGGCAGAATGGGCGGCCAAGGAATGCGGCATCAAGGCAAAAGACATCCACGAACTTGTCGGCCAGCTCATTGCCGACCGGCCCAAGGTCATCTTCCATCCTGGCTGGATGCTCTCCAGGTACAACGACTCCTTTTACGCCAGCCGAGCCTTGAACTGTCTCAACGCCCTGATGGGCAACATCGAAGTCGAAGGCGGCCTTGTTTTTGCCAAAGGCGCCGGAGACTGCGGCGGCAAGGGGCCACGCGCCCTCAACGAACTCTCGCCCAAACCGACCGCCAAAAGGGCCGACGGGGTGGGAGACGTCTACAAACAGTTCGAGAAAGGCCCGGGGCTTTTTCATCTTTTCTACAAGGCCATGGCCACGGCCAAGCCGTATCCGATCAAGGGCATCATCTGCGTCCGTCACGACCCCTTTGCCTGTTTTCCCGATCCACAGGCCCAAAAGGAGGCATTGGACAACTGCGACCTGATCGTTTCCGTGGACACCCATTACAGCGAGTTCGGCTGGTATTCCGATGTGATCCTCCCCGAATCAACCTACCTGGAACGCGACAGCATGATCGCCCAGCAAAAGGGCATGAAGCCCCGACTCATCATGCGCAACAAAGCCGTCGAACCACAGGCCGATACCCTCGACCTCTACAGCATCATCAAAGGGCTGGCCACCCGACTCGGACTGGACCAGTACTTCCCGCACAACACCATGCAGGAACTCTGGGCCTGGCAGCTGGAGCCCACCGGCTTCACCCTCGCCGATTTTGAGAAAAAAGGGTTTGTTGAATATGCTGACAAACCGGTGATGTTCGACCGGGAGAAACTCGATGGCAAATTCAAGACACCCTCAGGCAAGATCGAAATCATCAGCCAAAAGCTTGACGAATGGGGATTTCCCTCATGGAAGCCTTACGTGAGCCCGCCAAAACCACCGAAAGGGCAATATCGTCTGGTCTTTGGCCGCTCACCGCTGCACTCTCACAGCCACACCATCAACAATCCCTTGCTCAATGAAATGATGCCGGAGAATACCCTGTGGATCAACACCAGAGAGGCCGGAAAAATGGGGGTTTCCGAGGGGGATTTCGTCGATGTCATCTCCGGGGACGTCACCAGTGTGGTTACGGCCAAGCTGACGGATTTCATCCATCCCGAAGCGGTTTATACCGTGCACGGTTTTGGCCGCCAGATTCCTCTGCAGACTCGGGCCTACCATGCAGGCATGAGCGACCAGAAACTCATGAAGGGCCAGTTGCAGAATATGGATCCCGTAGGTGGCGGCCTTAATCTCTGCGAAACCTTTATCACGGTGCGGAAAAGCTCCAAAAATCATCAACGGAAGGTGGAATTATGAACACCTATACCCTGTATCTCAACAGCAAACGATGCATTGGCTGTCACGGCTGCGTAGTCCACTGCAAGGCCAACAAAGAGTTGCCGGTGGGGCCCATCCTCTGCGAGATAAGCCATGAACCGCTTAAATCGGTGCGTGGGGTTCCCAAAACCGAGTTCAAGTTTCGCTCTTGCTACCACTGCGAAGACCCCTTCTGTGTCACCATCTGCCCCACACAGGCGATGAAAAAGCGGGAAGACGGCATCGTCTATGTGGATGTACCGAAATGTATCGGTTGCATGGCTTGCGCCGGGGCCTGCCCTTGGGGCATCCCCCAGCACAATCCGGAAACAAACAAGGCGGTAAAATGTGATTACTGCATGGATCGCCTCGACGCGGGGTTACAACCCGCCTGTGTGACTAAATGCACCACCCATGCCTTAAAACTGGTAGCCATGAAAGAAATCTAACTACGACCATTGAACAACAGGGCGCTGTCCTCTGCGGCAGCGCCCTGTGCAAGCAAATTTCCATGCACGCCGCCAACTGTATGCCCTTTAATGCCCATCAAAAAACGGACAAAAAGGAGACGGACAATTATGGAAACCTCACAGACTCAGATGGTACCTTTTGTCGAAAGAATCCTTCTCGCCACCGATTGCTCCGTGTTCAGTGAAGGTGCCGAGCAGGAAGCTATTTTCTTTGCCCAGGCCTGCAACGCCGAGCTGACAATTCTGCATATCATTGAGGATAATCCTGAATTTTCCACCATCGGCCATGAAACCGTCAGGGAGATGGAAGTCGCGGCCAGAGACCATCTTGAAAAAATCCATAAGATGGCAGAAAATGAAGACATCAAGGCGGAGATCGTGATCCGCCATTCGGACGACCCGGTGGAGGTCATCAATGATGAAGTTCTCAAGAGAAAAATAGATATCGTTATAACGGGGCGTCGAGGCAGAAGAGGCCTTAAAAAGCTCCTGATGGGAGTGGTGACGGAAAAGGTCGCCTCCATGGTGCCCTGCAAAACCCTCATCGTACCAAAAGATTTTGTGATTGAAGGAGAGGGGGTCCTTCTCGCCACCGATGGCTCAGCGCACAGCGAACATGCGGAAAACGAGGCGATCAATATGGTTTCGCGCTGCGATTATCTAAAATACATCTGCGTGTTGTCAGCAGCGGAAAATGAAACAAGTCTTGAGGAGGCAAAAAAACGCGTCCAACGTATCAGTCAAAGTCTCCGGGTGAAGAATAAGAAAATCGCTATTGAAAGCGTGGCGGAAATCGGAGACCCATGCGACCTGATAGTGCGGAAGGCTCGGGAAAAAAAAGTCGATGTGATTATCGTGGGTACCCACGGCAGAACAGGCCTGCACCGAATGCTGATGGGCAGTGTGTGCTCTCAGTTGATCGCCGTATCGCCCTGCTCGGTTCTGATTACCAAATAACCGGCCTTTCGTTTGAGGGGCAAGAACAGCAGATGTTTTAACCGAGAACCAATTAATCATTACCCAAAAAAGGGGGTGCCGGGGTAGAACCCCGGCACCCCCTTTTTTATAAACACTTCCCTGAAACCACTTGGTTTAATCAACGTTTTGGGCAGCCAGACTCTTCTGCACCTCAAAAGGCACCGGCGCATACTCCTTGAACCGCCGTTTGAAGCTGGCTCTACCCTGAGTAAGGGATTTGAGCGAGGTGGTGTACTTGTACTGCTCGGCCAGCGGCGTCAAAGCCTTGATCACCTGATATCGTCCCTGAGACTCCATCCCGCTGATGATCGACCGCCGCGTCTGGAGGTCACTCATCACCTCGCCCATCACCTCTTCCGGAACCATGATCTCCATCTCGTAGATGGGCTCAAGGATAAGCGGGTCCGCCTGCCGGAAGGCCTCCTTGAAGGCCTGGGCCCCGGCGATCTTGAAGGAAATATCGTTTGAATCCACAGCATGCATCTTCCCATCAAAAACCATGACTCGCACATCACGCACATGGGATCCGGTCATAGGCCCTTCCTGCATTTTTTCCATGACCCCTCTCTGGATGGAAGGCAGATACTTGCCGTCGATGACCCCGCCCACGATACAGTTATAAAAAACAAGCTTGCCGCCCCAGGGCAGATCGATCTCCTCGCGACCGCGCACATTGAGATCGGTGGGATCAGGCGCCCCATCCACATGGGGTTCGATGCGCAGATGCACCTCGGCGAACTGGCCTGAACCGCCGGACTGTTTTTTATGCCTATACATGGCGGTGGCAACTTTCTGGATCGTCTCCCGGTATGGAATCTTCGGCTCCACAAATTCCGTCTTGATCCCATACACATGCTCCAACCGCCACCGGGTCACCTGCAGGTGCAACTCGCCTTGCCCCCAGAGGATCAACTGCTTCACCTCCGCGGCAAATTCGGCCTTGAGGGTTTGGTCCTCGGTCTGCATGTCGCGCAGCGCCTCACCCAGCTTTTCCTCATCCTTTTTCTCTTGGGCCACGATGGCCGAACGGATGCGGGGTTCAGGAAATTCGATGGGTGCCACGCCCAACTTTTTCTCCTTCCCGTGCAGGGTGTGGTTGGTGTTCGTGCCTTTCATTTTCAAGGTCGCGCCGATATCCCCGGCAGAGAGCTTCTTTACCTGATTGCGCTCTTTACCATCCATGATAAACAGCTGGGCTAACCGCTCGGTGTCGCCGGTCTGATAGTTGACCAGATCCTGTCCCTCGCTCACCTCGCCGGAACAGACCTTGAAAAAGGTAATCCTGCCGAGATACGGCTCGACCAGGGTCTTGAAAACAAAGAGCACCGGAGGCCCGGTGGGATCGCAGGCTAGTTCCCCACCGTCAATGGTGTGCTCCGGCAGCATCTCCTGGGCGGAAGGCGCCACGTTATCGATAAATCCCATCATCCGGCCACTGCCCATATTCTGCTTGGCGGACAGACAAAAGATCGGAAAGATCTCCCGGTTGCGCATGCCGATCTTAAGCCCCTGACGCATCTCATCCTCATTCAGGCTGCCCTTTTCAAAATACAGCTCCATCAAGGCTTCATCATTTTCCGCAGCCTTTTCCACCAGCTCGTTGTGGAGCTTATCGGCCTTCTCTTTCTCGTTTTCCGGGATGGGCAGCTTCTCCGGCTTGCCACCCTCGGGCGGAAACCGGTACATGGTCATTTTGAGCAGATCGATAATAGCGTTGAAGCCCACGCCCTGACTCACCGGATACTGCATCAGCACCGCCGCCTTGCCGAAGCGTTCCTGCACAGAAAAAACCGCCTCGTCATAGGCGGCCTTGGGATGATCGACCTGATTAATGGCAAAGATGACGGGCTTGCTGAATTTTTCCACCGAGTTCCAGACCAGTTCCGTACCAACCTCCACCCCGTATTGGGCGTTGATCAACATGACGCAGGTGTCTGCCACCCGCAGAGCGGAGACGATCTCACCCACGAAATCGTCCAGACCGGGGGTGTCGATGATGTTGATCTTGTAATCCCGCCATTCAGTGTGCAGAGAGGTGGCGTACACCGAGTTGCCGCGCTCGTGTTCGACGGGGTGATAATCGGAGATGGTATTCTTGTCTTCTACCGTGCCGCGTCTCTTGGTGAGCCCTGCCTCAAAAACCATGGTCTCGGCCAGGGTTGTCTTACCGGACTTGACACTGCCCAGCAAAACGATGTTCTTGATGTGCTTATCGTCGTAGACTTTCATGCGGCGCCACCTCTCTTGGTCAATATGGTTAGGGGCCGTTACGGAATAACCATTACATTTTTAACCATTCGGTTACAGCCCTTTATGCCGATCACGTCATTTCAATGTTGCGATTATTTTTGAACAACGGCTTCCCAGCCAGCCCATCTTGGGCCGGGGGGAGATTGCATCAGATTCAGGATAGCAAAAAAGAGGGGAAGACAGCAGATTTTTTTCCGGGAGGCAGACAGTTTTTTCCCAGACCGGGCTCGCCTAATGGCTGATATTGGCTTTCCGTGCTGCAGCATGGTATGTTACCCCTCTTATCAGCCGTTATTTTTCTTGCAAAACAGCACAAAGGAGCATCCTGTTGCCTACCACCTTTCAGGCCATGGTTGTCACGGAACCCACCCCAGGGCACTTTCAGAGGGGTATCGTCACCAGAAATTTCAACGATCTTCCTCCAGGCGAGATTCTGATCAGGGTGCGATACTCCTCCCTCAATTACAAGGACGCTTTGTCCGCCTCGGGCAACCACGGCGTGACCCGCCGCTTTCCGCACACTCCCGGAATCGATGCAGCCGGAGAAGTACTGGAAAGCTCTTCTCCGGATTTTTCTCCTGGGGACGCGGTCATTGTCTCCTGCTATGATTTCGGCATGAATACGCCGGGCGGCTTTTCCCAGTATATCCGGGTGCCGGCCAAATGGGTCATGCCCCTGCCCGGTGGACTCACCCTGCGGGAAAGCATGATCTACGGAACCGCCGGCTTTACCGCGGCCCAATCTGTTGACCGGTTGCAGCGCCATCCGGTTTTACCGGAACAGGGCAAGATCCTTGTCACCGGCGCCACCGGCGGCGTGGGCAGCATGGCCGTTGCCATGCTCGCCCTGAGCGGCTTTTCGGTTGCCGCCGCTACCGGAAAACCGGAGCAGGAACAATTTTTACGCGATCTGGGCGCCCAGCATATTGTTTCGCGGGAAAACAGTATCGACCGCAGCACACGTATGCTCCTCAAGGGAAAATGGGCTGGGGTGATTGACACGGTGGGGGGAGAAATGCTGGCCACCGCCATCAAATCCACCCGCTATGGCGGGGCGGTTACCTGTTGCGGCAATGTTGCCTCCCCGGACCTGCCCCTGAATGTCTACCCCTTTATTTTGCGAGGGATAAGCCTTATCGGCATCGACAGCGCCGAATGCCCCATGGCGGTACGTATCTCCATCTGGCAGAAAATCGCCACCACCTGGCGATTGCCCCATCTGGAGCGCCTTACCACGGAAATTTCCCTCAATGAGCTTGACCAGCATATCGAAAGTGTTCTACAAGGAAAACAGAGGGGACGGGTGGTCCTCAATCTTGACACCTGATCCTCGCTTTTCTCCCTACCCTCCCAAAAAGAGGTTGCCATGCATCTGCACACCACCATCCTGCTTGCCCTTAGCCTCTGCCTGGCCTCGGGATGTTCGGGGATGTTGCCCGTGGCAAAGACCACGGACGAGGCCCGCTGGGATACTTTTGATCAGGTTAAGGCATCCTTTGACCTGATAACCCCCTTTTCCACCACTCAAAAAGATCTTCTGCAGCTTGGGTTCGACCCGTACCAGACCTCGAACATCAAGATCCTCAATTACCTGGCCATCATCGACAAATTCATGCCCAACACCAACATCACCATGGCCGACCTGCCCCCCGGTCTCAAGGGCTGCGTGGAAGCAACAGATTCCTGCGTTGCTTATGAAATGAAGATTCAG
>VMSS01000268.1 GCA_013791995.1 Desulfurivibrio sp.
ACCTTTATCAAGAAATCCAGCCTGATCGCCTATTCCCGGGAGGCCCTTGAGGCTGACAGCAAACATATCCAGAGGCTCGCCAAGCTCGAAGGCCTCACCGCCCATGCCAAATCCGTGGCCATCCGAACCAAAAAAAAAATAGGGGGGGGAACCGGCCACCCCATTGCAGGGGTGCCTGAACATTGCAGACAGGGGAATATCCCTGATATTTTTTTGCCTTCCCCTTGCTTTCGGAGTATATTGACTACCTAGTATCCCCCGTACCACATTGTTACCCTAGACGTTGTGAACAAGGTCCATGTTGAAAACCATCCTCATAGTCGATGATTCCGCCATGATCCGGCGAATCGTCAGCCAGCTTGTCCAACAACTTGGACACCAATCCATCGCTGCGGAAAACGGTCTCCAGGGATACGAACTGGCCGTCGAGATCCGGCCGGACATGATTATCATGGACATCGAAATGCCGGTAATGGACGGCTTTGAAGCAACCAGCCGGATCAAGGCAGACCAACGCACGACCCATATCCCGGTGGCATTTTTCACCGCTCTGGGGAGCGAGGAAAATATCCAGCAGGCCAAGGACGCCGGAGGCATCGGCTTCCTGAACAAGCCGATCTGTAAGGAAGAACTCGGCCAGGCCATCCATGATATTCTCGGTATGAGCTGACCGCCATGGCCTCCATTCGGGACTATATGTTCGACACTGCGTTTCTGGACCAGTCGATCGACTATCTGGCCGAAACGCTTCATCTCGCAGTCACCGTGATCGACAGCGAGGGCGTTTCCGTGGTGAGCCGCCAGATCGAGGGACATGACGATTTGGTCAGCCGGACCTACCCTTTCCGTTTTCCCTCCGACATCGGTGGTATCATCTGCGCGGCGCCAAGCCAGAACCTCCTTTCCCAGGCCGAACCACACATCCTCTATTGCATCGCTTCCCTGAACAGCCAGCTCCTGCGGGAAACCGAACTTCAGGAAACCACCGATGAGATGCTGCAACTCTCCAGCCAGCTGAACTTTTTGTTCAAGGTGGCCAAGAAGATCATCGGGATCGACGACCTGAGAAAATGCTACCAGATCATCCTGGATGAGATTTGCAAAACGATCAAGGCGGACCAGGGATTTATCCACACCAAGGGAAGATGGGACGATGAAATCCGCGTGACCCGCCTGATGACCGACCAGGAAATAGACTCGACCCGGAAGAGTATCTGCCTGAAGCGTGCGCCCACAAGCAGCACCATCATCTGCACCCGCGAAGACGGCGTTTCGCTGCTGTACTCGCCGATCAAGGAAAAAGACGGCCAGACCGGCCAGATGGTCTTTGTCCGCGCCCTTCCCCACCGACCCTTTTCCGCCTCGGAAAAACAACTGGTCGGGATTATCGAAAACATCATCTCACCGACCTTTGAAACCCTGCGGTTGTACGACAGCCTCCAGGATCTCTATCTGAACACGGTAAAAGCCCTGGCCGCCGCCATCGACGCCAAAGACGAGTACACCCACGGGCACTCCTTCCGGGTGGCCAAATACGCCCAGGCCATCGGCGAACAGCTCGGAATCGAAAACCAACAGCTTAACGACCTGGAAATCGCTGGCTACATGCATGACCTGGGCAAGATCGGCATCTCGGAACTGATCCTGGGCAAACCGGGAAAGCTCACCCACGAAGAATTTTGCCTTATCCAGAAACACCCGGTCTTCACCGACAAGATCCTCCAACCCATCAAACTTCCACCCCACATTCTCGAAGGCGCGACCCAGCACCACGAGCGGATGGACGGCACCGGCTATCCCTGCGGCCTGCAGGGTACTGGCATCTCTCTGTTCGGGCGGATCATCGCAGTGGCGGATGTTTTCGATGCGCTCACCTCCAAGCGCCCCTACCGGGACGCCTTACCGGTAGAGGAAGCTCTCAAAACGCTGTGCGAGGGGATCGACAGCCTGTTTGACCGCGAGATGATCCTCGCCTTTTTCTCCGCCCTGCTTTCGGATCATAACAAGGAAGTGCTGAGCGACATCAACATGGGGCTCAGGTACGACAACATCCAGAATTTAAACCAATTCCTGATCGAACTGACGGAATTCGCCATGACCACCGACCGGCATTAAGCCTCGTTTGGCGGGCAATACTCAAGGAAACCCATGCAGATTCTCAAGCATCTTTTTGATAACAACAAGAACTGGGCGGATGCCGTCAAAACGGCTGATCCTGATTTCTTCACCAAACTCGCCAACCAACAGCGGCCCGAGTACCTCTGGATCGGCTGCGCCGACAGTCGGGTTCCGGCCAACGAGATCGTTAACATGCTACCGGGCGAGATCTTCGTGCACCGCAACATCGCCAACGTGGTGGTCCATACCGACCTGAACTGTCTCTCGGTAATCCAGTACGCCGTGGATGTGCTCAAGGTCAAACACATCATTGTCTGCGGTCACTACGATTGCGGCGGCATTACCGCTGCCCTTGAAAATACCGAGCACGGCCTCATCGACAACTGGCTCAGACATATCAAGGATGTGTACCGTTTTCACCAAAAAGAGATCGATGCACAGCCCAGCGAAAAAGCAAAACTCGACCGGCTCTGTGAATTAAACGTGATCGAACAGGTGGCCAACGTCTGCCATACGACCATCGTGCAGAACGCCTGGAAATCAGGGCAAACGCTTGCGGTGCATGGCTGGATCTACCGGGTGAATGACGGCATCATCAGGGATCTCAACGTCTGCACCACCGGCATTGAGGATATTCCCCTGGTACAACGAATCGCTTGAGTGCGCCTACCAGGACCTTTTTTTTACGTTTCACTCTCCACTTTCCATTTTCCCTTTTTCACTGTCAAATCACGCCATGCCTGTTTTTCAGCTGAACGACAACCTGCTTTTCCCGCCTCCGGCCCTGGCCAGGGAAGACGGGTTGTTGGCGGTGGGCGGCGACCTTTCCCTGCCGCGCCTGCTACGGGCCTATCAGCACGGCATTTTCCCCTGGTATTCCCCGGGCGACCCGATTCTCTGGTGGTCGCCAAACCCGCGCCTTGTCCTTTTTCCACAAGAGTTCCATCTGGCAAAACGGCTGGCCCGCACCATCAGGCAGCACACCTTCACCACGACCTTTGACACCGATTTTCCGGCGGTTATCAGGGCATGCGCCCAAACCCGCCGCAATGAAAAGGAAGGCGGCACCTGGCTGGATGAGGAGATGACCCAGGCCTACTGCATGCTGCATGAAGAAGGCTATGCGCATTCGGTGGAATGCAGGCAGGGCGGGGAGTTGGTCGGCGGCTTGTACGGGGTGTCGCTGGGCACGGTTTTTTTCGGGGAATCCATGTTCAGCCTGGTGCCGGACAGCTCAAAAATAGCACTGGCAGCCTTGGTTGACCGGTTGAAAACATGGAATTTCGAGCTGATTGATTGCCAGGTGGGCACCGGGCATCTGCAACGGTTGGGAGCCAGGGAGATTTCCGGAGAAGAGTTTTCCGCCCGCCTGGATGAGGCAATGGCCAAGCCGACCAGACTAGGGCGGTGGAGCAACAGCTGAAGAAGGTGTATTCGGATTTCCCTTTCTCCCCATTTGTCCTGCCGCGCCTCGCAGACGGGGGCGGAAAAAGACGCAAAAACTGCCTGAGGGCACCCCGCAGGGGGGTATAAACTCCGCCGAGTTTTTTTGCGTCCCGCCCTCGGCGAGAGGTAAGGGAGGCCCGCAGGGCCAGGACTGGTTGGGGTGCCTTTTTCTTGTTTCTTCTTTTGGGCACGCAAAAGAAGAAAAGAACCCGCGAAACAGCACTCTTCCTTGCTTTCCCAAAAATCCTCTTGGGAATAAGAAAACTATCAGGATCTCTCCCGAAACCTGGCAAGCAATTCATCAAGGGTACCAATACCTGCCGGATTCAATCCAGCCTGCCGTGCCACCGCCTGAAAGACCACGGCAGGGGAAGAACTTTTCTCCCGCAGGGCAGCTAAGGACAAGGCATTGTCCGACTTGGAAAGCTTCCTGCCATCTTGCCCCTGCACAAGCGGGTGATGCAGAAATACCGTTTCGGCAAAAAGATTGTCTCCTTGCAGCCCGGCGAGAAAAAGCTGGGCTGCAGTGGAGACCAGCAGGTCATTCCCCCGGACAATAAGATTGATCCGGTCGTCAATATCATCGACCAAACTGACCAGCTGATAGGCCGGCAGGTCTTCCTTACGCCAGAGAACAAAATCCCCCATGGTCTTGCAGAGCGGGACCTCCTTGCCTTCCACCAAAAACACACTCCCTTCCGGAACCAGGACCCGAATCGCCGTTTCTGTACCGTGCTCGACAGTCCGATCTCGGCAAAAACCGGGATAAACGCCATTTTCAGCAAGCTCTCTGATCTCGCGGCGCGAACAGCCGCAGGGATAGAGATGCGGAACGAGTTGCGCAAGAAATTCACGATACCGCTCCAACCGCAACTGCTGGGAAAACCGGAGCTGAAAATCATCCGGCCCAGTTGGGCCTTCATCCCAGGTGATCCCAAGCCAGTCAAGCTGCCTGAAAATATCCTCAAAATACTCAGGCCGGGAGCGGAAGCAATCCGCATCGTCAATACGTAGCCGCAGCACTCCGCCCTGCATACGCACCATCAACCAGGTGAGAATAAAATTGACCGCATTGCCGAGATGCAGAAGGCCGCTTGGCGTGGGAGCAATGCGGGAACGAATCGTCTTTTCCATTTTTCAAACCGAAACAGGTTAAGTTGAGGCACAAACCAAAATCTGATTACCATCGAACTTCAGCCAGCCCACGGGATGCATGTGTTAACTGCCTGATAATTCTTAGTTTATGTCAATATCTTGCTTGCGAACAAGTTATTCCGGCGGAGGCCGGAATCCAGGCAAAAGGGATCTAATTCCTCTGGATTCCCTAAATTCACAAACGAAGTGCAACACTTTGGTAAGGTGTTGCCATGGAACAAAAATATGCCCATATCACCATTGAAGAGCGTTGCGAAATTGCCCGATTACAAGCCGCAGGGCTCTCCATACGGCAAATCTCGACAGCTCTGGATCGCGCGCCATCGACAATTGCTCGAGAGATGAAGCGGAATTCCACTCATAATGGCCAGTACCAACCTACCTATGCGGAGCAACAGAGTCGCGCTCGTCGTTGGACCGGGTCAAAGTTGGACCGCAACAGCGAGTTACGCGAAACAGTGCTTTCCCGATTGGCTCAAGGCTGGTCCCCGGAACAAGTTGCCGGAAGACTTGCCAAGGATTCAGGGACATGCGTGATTTCCCATGAAACCATCTATCGATTCATCCACGCACAGATCGCCCGCACAAAGGACTATGCTTGGCGTCATTATCTGCCACATGGCAAATCCAAGCGTGGCTGGCGTGGGCGTAAGGGTGGAAGCCCTGCTTCGTTTATTGCCCATAGGCGATCTCTGCGAGAACGCCCTAAAGAAGCCGATAGCCGCCAAACACCAGGGCACTGGGAGGCCGATCTGATGTTATTTAGAACTTACGGGCAGGCCATTCTCGCCTTACACGAACGTCACTCACGCTTACTCATTGCCACCAGGCAACCAAACAAAGCCGCGAAGCCTGTCGTCAAAGCCATGAGGGAAATTCTAGCACCGTTACCACCCGCTTGGCGCCAGACAGTCACCTTTGACAATGGCACCGAGTTCGCTCGCCATTATGACCTCCATGATCTCAACATCCAGACCTTTTTTTGTGACACATATAAACCTTGGCAAAAGGGCGGTATTGAAAACGCCATCGGCCGCATGCGACGCACACTCCCCAGAAAAATTGATCTGACAACTATTTCTGAAGACCGTTTTGTCGAATTAATCAGAGCATATAATAATACACCACGAAAATGTCTGGACTACCAAACCCCGGCTGAATTATTTTGGAGTAAAATGTTGCACTTCAAATGTGAATCCACCTTCCGGCTTTCGCCGGAATGACTTGTTCGCAAGTGATCCTTTGATACAAAACACGAACAATCAGCTGGTTGACGCATGGCACCAGCGTGCCGGCTGAAGTTCGATGGTAATCAAATAATATATTGATTCATTCCTGCTCAGGAC
>VMSS01000125.1 GCA_013791995.1 Desulfurivibrio sp.
GGAGGAAAACATCCGGCAACGCATGCTGCAGGAATTCAAAAAACCCGTGACTCTCCGGTTGGACCAGATTCAGGTCGCGGATCTTAAAAAGGTTGAATCCCAGCAGTCATCCGTTGCCAACCCGATTCAGACCAACACGGCCGCATCCGCCTTGGGTTCCGCCGGGATCATTCAATCGGTGCGGGCATTTTTCCCTATTCCCACCCGGCTTTTTGAAGTGGACGAGATAAATCACCGTATCACCATCCTGCCGAAATCCGATGCCCAGGCTTCCCTCCGGACTCTGCACCGGATGGAAGAAGAACTCTTGCTGCAATATCCGGGGTGGACCGTACAGATAGTCCCGCCGCAACAAGCATTGCCGAAACTTTTTTATCCGCGGGGAGTAAGCGAGTTGGCCCCGGACCAGAAGCAGCGATTGGCAGACATTGCCTGGGCATTGCGGGCTTGGGAGGCAAACAACGTGATGGTGAACGGCTATGCCAGTACCGCCGGAGAAGGGCCATTGCCGCTTGCCTGGGAAAGGGCTCGGCGGGTCGGCGAATTCTTGGGGAATGCGGGATTTCAGGTCCGCGCCCAGGGGTTGTATCCGGCACCGAAACAGTCGGAGCGGGAGCGCGATTTCGGCTATATCGCTTTTCAGGCGGTGGAGGTATCCCTGGAACCCTCGGCCATACCTACGCCCTGATTCAATCGGACGATGACAGCGCAGAAAAGGCTTGAGAAAAATTCTTCCAATTTATTCTTGCCCATCCGGGATGAGCCCGCTATCTTGGCGATATTGAAGTTCAGGCTGAAACCTACGAATTGGAGATACGCGGGTTATGGAAGTTATGAGTTACGGCGTTTCTATCTTGATTTCCCTGGTCTTGGGGCTGGCTGGCTTTTTCGCCGCCTTTAAGGTGTTCAACTGGATGACGCCGAACATGGACCTGAACAACCAGCTTAAATCCGGAAACATGGCGGTGGCTATCTTTTTGGCCGGTCTTTTTATCGGTCTCGGCCTGCTGGTGGGGAGCGCCATCCAATGAAGAGCGCGTGCCTCTGCCTCTCCTTGTTGCTTGCCTTGAGCTTTTCCCCTGCAACAGCGGGCCAGCAGGAAACGGTGAAACCTTCCACGGAAACCTTTGGCAATGACTTGCGCCTCAAGATCGAGCAGTTTCTGGGCCGACCGTATGGACGAGGGACTCGCGGGCCGAAACGATTCGACTGCTCCGGTTTTGTCTGGCGAGTGATGCAGGAGAACGGTATCCGTATGAAACGGACCTCCGCGAGGAAACTCTATTTTTCCCTCCCCAAGATCAAGGAAGAGGAAAAGTGGCAGCTGGGGTCAGTAGTGTTTTTCAACAACATGAAGCATTGCGGCATCGTCAATGACGAGTCCTCATTCTATCACGCCTCATCAACCGCAGGAACCACACTTTCGGAGTTCGCCCCCTATTGGCGGGAGAGAATCAGCGGATTCCGGCGGCTGCCTATCAAGAAAGCGACCTGATCCGCCCACAGCGGAATTAATTCCGACATTCACACAACCTGTACGATCATATCTTCCAATTTCTTATTGTAGCGGGGTCTTGATTCAGAGCGACCAACGTTCGCTTGTGTTCCCGAGTGACCTTGCAGTATACTAAACAGACAACACCGCTGGCGTTTAGCCTGGTCGGCAGCGGAAAATTCAACAAAAAAAAGGTTGGTCATTATGAAAATTCGCACTCTTTTTTTACTGATTGTCCTGATCGCGATCACTGCTTTCGCTGCGCTCAACTGGAGCGCGTTCATGACACCAACAACTCTTTCCTGGGGATTCGGCTTTGTTGAGGCGCCTCTCGGATTAGTCATGCTCGGGGTATCGACCTTCCTTCTGGCCCTGTTTCTTTTCTTTGTTCTCTATCTCCAGACCTCGGTCTTCTTTGACGCTCGTCGCCACGCCCGCGAGCTTCAGGCAAGCCGTGAACTCGCAAATCAGGCTGAGGTTTCGCGTTTTATCGAATTGCGCGGATTCCTGGAACTGGAGTTGAAAAGACAGGCGGATCTTGACGCGGAATCACGGGCGGCCGTGCTTGCAAGGATAGACCAGCTTGATCGTGATCTCCGCTCGTTGATTGAACAGTCGGAAAACTCACTGAGCGCATATATCGGTGAATTGGGGGATCAGCTCGAAAAAGCGGCTTCTTCCCCACCAGCCTGATATCTCCGACAACCGATACACGAGGGAAACGGTTTCCCGTTTCCCAAAAACCACACCACCGAAATATTCACCCATGAAAAGCTTTCGCAAGGAACTTGTCTTCAACATTCCCACCCGCCGCGCCTTTATCAACATCACCCCGCAGGTGGTGGAGTGTCTGCGCGAATCCGGAGTAAGGGAAGGTCTGGCCCTGGTCAACGCCATGCACATCACCGCCTCGGTATTCATCAACGATGATGAATCGGGATTGCACCACGACTACGAGGTCTGGCTGGAAAAGCTAGCCCCGCATGAACCGGTTTCCCAATACCGGCACAATGGGTATGAAGACAATGGTGACGCCCATCTCAAACGGCAGATCATGGGCCGCGAGGTTGTGGTGGCCGTCACCGATGGCGCGCTCGATTTCGGCCCCTGGGAACAGATTTTTTACGGCGAGTTTGACGGCGGCCGCAAAAAAAGGGTGCTGGTAAAAATCATCGGGGAATAGGCTTCCTGTCTTGCCGAAAAAAGCACTGAACATCCCGAATCTGCTGAGCATCCTGCGCATCCTCCTTGCGCCACTGCTCCTGGCAGCCGCAGCAGCAGGCCTGCCAGGTCTTTTTCTTTTCCTCTTTATTCTCTCCCTTCTCAGCGATGCCCTGGACGGTTTCCTGGCCAGACGGTTGAATCAGGTCTCCGAATGGGGTGCCCAGCTGGACAGTTGGGGCGATCTTGTCACCTATCTTGCCGCGCCGTTCGGGGTATGGCTGCTCTGGCCAGCGCTGGTAAGCCGGGAGCTGAACTTCATCCTCCTTGGCCTTGCCGCTTTTCTGTTCCCTATCCTTCTGGGATTTTACAAATTCCGCCGCCTGACAAGCTACCACACCCATGCGGCAAAAATCGCCGCAGTCCTTTTGGGAATCACCACCCCGCTGCTACTCATCGGCGGACCGGCCTACCCTTTCCGCATCGCCATCATCGTCTTCCTGGTCGCTGAACTGGAAGAGGTGGCGATCACCATACGCCTGAAACGCTGGCAGGCAAATATCCCGAGCATCTTTCACTGCTGTCGCCTGCCGTCTGAGTAACCGCCGGAGAATAATGACATATGCATCCCTGATGCACAGGATACTCCCGCCTGCAGCACAGCGCTATTTCCCACCGACATTGACAAGCCCCCGTAAAAAATGGGATACTGAATACTTCTCATATCGTGCGGGGAACTGCGGTTCACTGTCCCGATTACCTATCACAACGGGCATTCGCCTTCACAGCACAACCAACAACTTATTCGCAGAGGGAGGACAACATGAAAAAGAAACTCATGGCGGTTACGGCATTGGCATGTTTGTTGGCAGCAGGAACGGTTTCCGCCCAGAACGGGCAAGAGATGATGCAAAGCGGTGCGCCTGGTGCGATGCCCCAGCAACAGGCAATGCCGCCGATGGGCCCGGGCATGATGGGTGGTGGTATGGGCATGGGTCCCGGCATGATGGGCGGTGGTATGGGCATGGGTCCCGGCATGATGGGCGGTGGCATGGGCATGGGTCCCGGCATGGGCATGGGGCCATGCGGTCAGATGGGTGGCGGCATGGGGTCCGGCATGATGGGCGGTGGCATGGGCATGGGGTCCAGCATGATGGGCAATATCGAGCCTGAAGATCAGCAAAAATTCCTCGATGCGACCACGGATTTGCGAAAGAAAATGCACGACACGCAGTTTGAATATGCCGAAGCGGCGCGCAATCCCAAAACGACCAAGGCAGATCTCCTCAAAAAGAAAAAAGAGCTGTGGGATATCCAGCAGAAGATCCATGAAAAGGCCTGGGGATTCATGAAAGAATAGCGAGGCAACCTGACACGGCGGGAGAAACAGCTTCCGCCGTGTTGTTTTTGGGGGATGAGCGCATTTCCCGGAACTAACGCCGAACGACTGAATGTATCTTCTGACAACAAGGGGGAAGCGATGGAGGCTCGTTCAAGTTTACCCGCTGCGGATTTTGCCCTGCCCGATGCAACAGGTACGGTGCATACTCTGGAGGAATTTCGCGGCCACTGGCTGCTCATGGTCTTTCATCGCCACCTGGGGTGACTGCCCTGCCGGGCGCATCTCTCGCAGTTGCGGGAAGAGGAAAAGACCTTTAAAGAACGGGACGTGCGCATCGTCGTCGTCACCTTCGAGGCCGGTCATTTTGCCCGCCGATATATCGATGAAACCGATCTTACCTGGCCTGTGCTGGTGGATGAAAAACGCGAACTGTACCGGGCCTACGACATGCTTACCGCCTCGTTCTGGAATATCTGGGGCCCAAAAACCTGGTGGGCTTATCTCAAGGCCATTCTCCACGGCCAGAAACTGCAGAAATCCCATGGTGATATCTCCCAGCGCGGCGGCGATGTGCTTATCGACCCGGAAGGCATGGTTCGGCTGCATCATGTGGGCGAAGGCCCGGCCGACCGGCCTTCACTGGCATTGATTCTGGAAAGACTTACACGGTAAAATTTTATCACCATAAAAGGATAGAGGAGATGTACAATATGGGATGGCATGCATACAACGGGATGGGCTGGGGCGGTGGCATGTATATGCTGATCATCTTCGGGTTGATCGTGATTGGCGGCATCGTGGTTGTGCGGTGGTCTCTAAAATCCGGCAGTGAAGATTCCGCCCTGGAAATCCTGAAGCGGCGCTATGCCCAGGGAGAACTCACCAAAGAACAATTTGAGACGATGAAAAAAGACATCCAATAGAGGTTCGCCATGAAAATGACCGTTATTTCGCGGGTAATTGCCAATTTTTTCCATCTGGTTTTTGCCGTTCTCCTCATCGCCTTATCGGTCCACCTCATCCATCTGGCCATCGGACACATCCTGGAATCCTTTCAGGTGGAAAACGCCGTTGATTCCATTTTCAGCGCCATCTGGCTCATTACCGTGGCGATAGTTGTTTTCGACCTCGGGATCATTATTTTCGATGAGATCATCTGGGAAGGCCGCAAAAAAAGCCTCAGTGAATTCAAGCGGGAATTCAACAAATTCCTGATCGTCATCATCACTGCCCTGCTTATTGAAACACTGGTTGTTTTTTTCCGGGTCGCAAAACAAGACGTCACTCTGCTGAGTTATCCGGCGTTGTCGATTTTTGCTATTTGCGCGCTGATTCTTTCGCTGGCAGCCTATATGCGGTTCAGCGTTGATAAAGCCGACGACCAGGAAGATCCCGGGCAAACACTCAAAATCAAGTATGTCAAAGGCGAGATTAGCCGGGAGGATTTCGAGGAAAAGATGCAACTCATCCAATAGGATATTCACACATACTGAACCCACAGCGTGTAGAGGTGGGCATCGTTGTACACAACTGTAACGGAATGAGGGGGCTCTTCTGAACAGTACAGCGGAACTCATTGAATCGTTGCGAAGTCTGCACGATCTTCTCAAAGCCATCAACTCCACCCTCGATACCAATGAGGTGGTGGAATTGATCCTGAAAAAAACCGCAAGCCTGATGCGCTCCCAGCGAGTGCTTATTCTGCGCCTAGATCCGTCGAATACCGAGCTATTCGTCTATCGCGCCTATGGATTTCGGGAAGAAGAACTCCGCCTGCGGCAGTTTGCCGGGGTCTTGTCCTTTGATCATTGCATAGTCCACAAGGGGACCGTGATCCATTTCGCTGAACTTTTGGCACAAAGCGATTACGAGAAAGTGATTGCTGCTGTCCCTGCCTTGGCAAAGATGATTTTTGCCCCACTGGAGATCCAGGGCAAGGCATATGGCCTGCTGGGTGTGTCCGGCGGGGATCAGGATTTTTCGGAAATCGAATTGGAAATTTTTTGTGCGCTTGCCAGCCAGGCAGCGGTGGCCATCGAAAACGCCAATTTATACCAAAGGCTGAAAGACACTTTTCTCCATACCGCTGCGGCCCTGGCCGAGGCGGTCAACAGCAGAGACCCGTATACCGGCGGACATGTGCAGCGGGTCCAGGATTATTCCCTGCACATAGCCGCAGCCCTGAAAATGCCGGCAGAACAGCGTGATACCCTGCGGCTTGCCGCCATTCTTCACGATATCGGCAAAATCGGCATCGATGACGCCATCCTGAGAAAAAACAGCGGCCTGACCGATGCAGAACAGCAGAACATGCGAAAACACCCGGAGATCGGCGCCCGTATTCTAGCCATGGCTGACGGCATGAAGGATGTGGTGCCGGGGGTGCTGCATCACCACGAATGGTTCGACGGCAGCGGCTACCCCGATGGCCTGATTGGTGAAAACATCCCGTTATCGGCAAGAATCATTGCCATTGTTGATGTTTTTGACGCCTTGACCACCGAGCGTCCGTACCGGACGGCATTACCGTTTTCAGCGGCCCTGGACGAACTGGCGCAGGGGGCTGGCAAACATTTCGACCCAGATTTGGTCAAGATTTTCACTGGAAGTATCCATTCGGCATAAGGGTATATCGCTCTGCTGACTATTTGGAAGGGGGGGGAACCATATGGACATGAAGCACGGAGAAGATCAGCACCACAAAACGGACGACGCAACGGCGCAATACACCGATCCGGTATGCGGTATGAACACCGATGACCCAAAAGCGTTCATCCCCTATGCGCACGAGGGACATACGCATCATTTCTGCAGCGACCGCTGTTTGGCAAAATTCAAGGAGAACCCCGCAGCCTATGAGGGCAATGAGGTCAAAAAAACGGCCATGACGCATCAATCCCCGGACGCAGGGAAATATACCTGTCCAATGCACCCGGAAGTGGTGCAGGACAAACCCGGCGCCTGCCCAAAATGCGGCATGGCCCTTGAGCCGGTTATTCCTGCACCGCCTGCGGCGGTGAAAACTAAATACACCTGCCCCATGCACCCGGAAGTAGTGCAAGATAAACCTGGCACCTGCCCAAAATGCGGCATGACTCTTGAGCCAATCATCCCGGCGTCTCCTGGAGCGGGAAAAACCGAATACACCTGTCCCATGCACCCCGAAGTGGTACAGGACACGCCTGGGAATTGCCCGAAATGCGGCATGGCCTTGGAGCCCCGCTCGGGCTCAGCTGCGGAGGAAGAGTCGAACCCGGAGTACGAAGACATGCGCCGCCGGTTTATTGTGGGAGCGATTTTCTCCGTGCCGGTGGTGATCATTGCCATGCGTGGCCTGATTCCGGGCGCGCATCTCCTTGATTTACTGGCCTCGGCAGAGGTCTACGGATGGCTGGAACTGCTGTTGGCAACGCCGGTGGTGCTGTGGGCCGGTTGGCCTTTTTATGTTCGGGGCGTGCAGTCGGTGGTCAACAGGAGCCTCAACATGTTCACCCTCATCGGCCTCGGTGTGTCGGTGGCCTATGTCTACAGCCTGATTGGAGTGCTGTTCCCCGGACTGTTTCCTGATGCCATGCGCACGCATGAAGGAACGGTGGGGGTGTATTTTGAGGCAGCGGCAGTGATCGTGACCCTCATTTTGCTGGGGCAGGTTCTGGAGTTGCAGGCCCGCAGTCGCACCGGCGCCGCGATCAAAGCTTTGCTCGGACTGGCCCCCAAGACGGCCAGGAAGGTTTTTGATGACGGCAGGGAAGAGGATATCCCCCTTGAGCATGTCCAGGTCGGCGACCGCTTGCGCGTGCGGCCCGGCGAAAAGGTGCCGGTGGATGGCGTGGTGCTGGAAGGAACCAGCAACGTGGACGAATCCATGATCTCCGGCGAACCCATGCCGGTGAGCAAAAAAAGCGGAGATCCGATGGTCGGCGCCACAGTAAACAGCACCGGCTCCCTCGTCATGCAAGCCGAACGCGTTGGCAGCGACACCATGCTGGCCCAGATCGTCCACATGGTGGCCGAGGCCCAGCGCTCCCGTGCTCCGATCCAGAAACTGGCTGATGTTGTGGCGGGCTATTTTGTCCCGGTTGTTATTGCCATTGCCGCGGCATCCTTTACCGTCTGGTTTTTCTGGGGACCGGAGCCGCGTTTGGCCTATGCCCTGATCGTGGCGGTTTCGGTACTGATTATCGCCTGCCCGTGTGCCCTGGGGCTGGCCACACCCATGTCGATTATGGTGGCAACCGGCAAGGGCGCCACCATGGGCGTGCTTTTTAAAAGCGCCGAGGCCATCGAAACCCTGCGCAAGGTCGATACCCTGGTGGTGGACAAAACCGGCACTCTCACAGAAGGGAAACCAAAATTGGTGGGAGTGGTTGCCGCCGAAGGGGTTGATGAAACCCTGTTTTTGTCTTTGGCCGCAACCCTTGAGAAAGGCAGCGAACACCCTTTGGCCGCAGCCATTGTGAATGGTGCCAAGGAAAAAGGGGTAGAGATAGGAGAGGTGCACGATTTCAACTCCCATACCGGCAAGGGCGTTTCCGGAAAGGTAGGAGAGCAGCAGGTATTATTGGGTAACGCGAAATTACTGGAGGATTTCAAGGTCGCCCCTGGTGCTTTGGCGGAAAAAGCCGAAGCGATGCGAGCCGAAGGGCAGACCGTCATGTTTGTTGCCGTGGACGGCAAGATCGCCGGTTTGCTGGCTGTTGCCGATCCGATCAAAGCAACCACTCCGGAGGCCATCAAACAACTGCATGCAGAAAATATCAGGGTCGTCATGCTCACCGGGGATAATAAGGTTACGGCAGCGGCCGTGGCCAGGAAGCTTGATATCGATGAGGTGGTGGCCGAGGTGCTGCCCGAGGAAAAAGCAGCGATTGTCAAGCGGTTCCAGGGAGAAGGCAAGATCGTGGCCATGGCTGGCGACGGCATTAATGATGCGCCGGCCCTGGCCCAGGCACAGGTCGGTATCGCCATGGGCACCGGTACGGATGTCGCCATGGAAAGTGCCGGCGTTACCCTGGTTAAGGGCGATCTGCGCGGCATTGTCCGGGCCAGGAAATTGAGCCGCGCCACCATGGCCAACATCAAACAGAATCTTTTCTTTGCCTTTATCTACAATGCATTGGGTGTGCCCCTTGCCGCAGGCGTCTTGTTTCCCTTTTTCGGCATGCTGCTCAGCCCGATGATTGCGGCGCTGGCCATGAGCTTCAGTTCGGTTTCAGTGATCGCCAATGCCCTGCGGCTGCGCCAGGTGAAATTATAATTATAAAAGAACCACCCCTGGCTTTTTCCCACAGATCGGGAGGAGCAGGAAGTTGCATTAAAGCCCGGATAGGCTTGGGAGTCATGACTTCCAAGCATGGTATTCAAAAAAAGCTAAGGAGCGAACAATGAAAAAGATGATGATCGGAACCGCCCTGATGTTGGCATTCGTCGTAACACCTGCCTACGCTGTTGATGAGCATCATGCGGACAAGGCGCCTGCGCCAGCCCAGGCCGCGATGGAAAAGCCCGCCCCGGATCAGGCCGCCATGGATAAACAGAAGCAGGAGATGGATGCCCGCATGCAACGCATGCAGGAGATGCGCAAGAAGATGCAGGAGGCAAAAACTCCGGCCGAACGACAGAAACTGCGGCAGGAACACATGGCTGAAATGCAAAAGAACATGAAAGCTATGATGGCCGACAAAGGCATGATGATGGGTGGGAAAGACGGCATGATGATGGGCGACAAAGGCGGAATGATGGGTGGAAAAGACGGCATGATGATGGGCGGCAAGGGCGGCATGATGATGTGCGATCCAGCCATGATGGAAAAGAAAATGCAGATGATGCAGGAAATGATGCAGGGGATGATGGATCAGCAGGAAATGACGATGAAAAAATAATAACTGGTGCAGATAAGGACTCGTCTGCAGGGCGAGTCCTTATCAATAAGTAATGCAGGGAGAAGGATGATTTGGCACAAAAAGCGAAAGTTCTGGTTATAAGCTCCCTGGTTGTTCTCATAAGTCTGTTGCATTATTTTACCCAACAGACAGAAACATTCCATCATATCGTTTTTCGCGAGGTCTACTTTTTACCCGTTATCTTGGCCGGTTTCTGGTACGGGCTACGCGGCGGGCTTATCGTGTCGCTTCTTATCACGGCATTTTATGGACCGTTTATTCTTTTATCGTCAGGAAGAGCAGCATATCTTCTCTTCGGCAATGTGATGGAATTGCTGTTGCTCAACATTGTCGGCGTCCTGGTAGGCTGGCTTCGTGATCGCGAGACGAAGAGTCAGGCTGCGTTGCGCAACGCCGAGAGCTTGGCCGCCATGGGCACGGCCGTATCCGCCATAGCCCATGACATGAAGACGCCACTTGTAGCCATAGGCGGGTTTGCCGGACAGTTACGCAAGAAAATAAACGATGAAACACTGCTCAAAAAAGTCGATGCCATCATAAGCCAATCAGCCCGCCTTGAAACCATGGTCAGGGATATGCTCGCTTTTTCCCGGCCATTAACCCTTAAAAAAGACAAGGGCAACCTGAAATCCTTAGCCGAGGAAACCATTGAAACCGCTGCAGAAATTGCCCGGAAGAGGGGTGTTCAATTCGTGTTTGAGGCGAAAGACGATTTGTCGGAAGTGGTGTTTGATGCCCATCGCCTGCAGCAAGCCATACTCAATCTGGTGGTCAACGCAGTGGAGGCATCTCCGAATGGGGAGACCGTGGCTGTAATTATTCGCAAGCACGGAGATATGGTCGAAATTGATGTTGCCGATCGTGGCGAGGGTATTCGCGAGGACCAAAGGGATGAGATTTTCAAGCCTTTTGTGTCAAGCAAGAAAACCGGAACCGGTCTTGGCCTTGCCATTGTCAAAAAAATAGCAGAAGCCCATGGCGGTGGCATCGCGGTATTAACCAACCAAAAACAGGGCACAATTTTTCGCTTCAGCCTGCCACGCACGTAAATCGAATTAAAAAAACCACAGGAGGCTCGACCATGGGAAGAAAGGGGATTTGGAGATCATTTCCGGCAGCCTTGGCAGCCTCTTTTTTCATGTTTAGTGCGTCAATTTCCGCAGCCCAGGAAAATCCCCTGCCCATTCCGCCGCTGCTCACTAATCAGAGCAGCGATCCTGCCGTGGCCCGCTTCGAACTCACCGTGCAAAAAGGAGAAACCGAGTTTTTCCCCGGCAAGCCGAATATCACCCTCGGGTATAACGGCAACCTTCTGGGCCCCACTCTCCGTGCCAAACGCGGCCAGCGAGTGGAGGTAACCGTGCATAACTCCCTTCGGGAATACACTACAGTGCACTGGCATGGCATGCTGCTCCCAGGAAGCGAAGACGGCGGACCCCACCAGGTTGTGGCTCCTGATTCCGACTGGAAAGCCCGGTTCACCGTGAACCAGCCCGCAGCCACACTCTGGTATCACCCGCATGGCATCGGCAACACCGCCACTCAGGTCTATTATGGTCTGGCCGGTTTTTTTATTTTGGACGATGAAGCCTCGGACAAACTCAACATCCCAAAGGAATACGGGGTGGACGATATCCCGCTGGTTGTTCAGGATCGCCGTTTTTCCTCTGACGGCGTTTTGCTTTACAACACCACCATGCGGGACATCATGTATGGCATGCAGGGGAAAACGCCATTGATCAATGGAGCGGTGAACCCCTATCTCACGGTGCCGCGGTCAAAGGTTCGGTTGCGACTCTTAAACGGCTCCAATGCCGGTTTTTATGACTTTAATTTCGAGGGCAACAAAAAGTTCCACCAGATTGCCTCGGACGGTGGCTTGCTGACCCGGCCTGTGGAAATGAATCATCTGCAGCTATCGCCCGGGGAGCGGGGTGAGATCGTGATGGATTTTTCCGGCTATGGACCAGGCACCGTGCTGCATCTGCGCAACGGAAGGCTTCCGGTGCTGAAAATCATTGTGGGAAAAGGAAAAAAAGAAAGCCCGCCGCTTCCGGAAATTTTGGCGGTTGTGCCGCCCCTGCCCTATGATGGCACGGAAACAGTGCGTCGCTTCACCTTAAGCGGTTTGGGGCGCATGGTGGGAATCAATGGCCAACAGATGAATCTGCGGCGAATCAACGAACAGATGGACTTAAACAGTACGGAGATCTGGGAAATAACCAGCCGGACCGGCATGATGGGGATGATGGGGGGAGGCGGCGGAATGCTGCATAATTTCCATGCCCATGGCATCCAGTTTCAGATCTTGGCGCGCAACGGCTCCATGCCGCCGGAAAACGAGCGGGGCTGGAAAGATACTCTCCAAGTAAGGGAAGGTGAGGTGGTTCAGCTGATCACCCGGTTCCATTATCCGGGCGATTTCATGTACCACTGTCATGTACTGGAACATGAAGACAACGGCATGATGGGGCAATTTCGTGTGGAATAAGAACGGTTGCAAAGGGAATGGCTCGAATGTGGGACACAATCTCACAAACGCTTGTGCCAGACATTCATGCTTTGCAGGTCCCCTGAAATCTGGGTATTGTTGACCAAAGGCCCGGCGTAGATGTAGTCGTGCTTGGCAAAGGTAATATTCATGCCAAAGGAATAGGCCCGGGCAATGGTGTAGACGGTCTTGATGCCGAGCTGACGGATCCCCTCTTCCATCCTGGCCAGAAGAAAGGTTGCCAGCCCCAGGCCGCGGGCTTCGGGCAGGGTCGCAAAATCCGTCATTTCCGCATTCTGCCCGGCGTAATCAATTTCCGCGGACGACACGGCAATCAATTTTTCTTCGTCCCGGATGCCGAAATAGATCACATTTCCATCCATGGTCTTGGCGAGATAGTCGGGGTCTTGAATGGGAAATGGATAAGAAGCAAATACCTGTCGGTAGAGTTGGGCCATCTCCTCAACGTCATGTTTTTCCATGGTCTGGAAGGAAAGACCCGATGGCAGGGCGGCTTCTTCCATGGTCCCTGCTTTCTGTTCCGCAATTTCCAAAACCTGCGATACAAGCTCGGGCTGTTTTTCCTGCTCCCGCTCAGTGGAGAAAAATCTGCTCAGAAAAAAGCTGTCTTCTTTCCCTTTAAAAAATGCGGGAATCTTCGCCTCTTCAACAAATCCACGGCTCAAAAACCTGTCTTTGGCAAAAGTCGGCGCCTTGACGAAAATCTTGCTGTACCCCTTTCTCCGCGCCAGCGACACGACAAAATCAATAATCTTGGCGCAGTCCGTTTTCCCGACCTTCATCACGTAGGCCCGGTCGTTGACCGTGCCGTGCTGGATTATCGAATCTCCAAGCTGCTCAATGGCATCAGGCTTCATCTCTTCTCTCCATTCGCTTGTTGTTTTCCGGGGTCAGGGAAATGGTTTGGTGGTAATCCGAAAGCAGCCGTTCGATCCCGGTGGAGCGAAACTCCTCGGCATCCTCCAGATTCAACTGCAGATGGCAGTCGTCACAGTTCCGATCACAAAAAACCGGTTCGTAGCTGTCCGGCTCTTTATAGCTGGTGATGACCCCTTCGTAGTTGCGCAGGATCACCTTGTTGGTGGAGTGGGAAATGAGGTAGCTGGGGTTCACCGGAATCTTGCCGCCGCCGCCCGGCGCATCGATAACGTAGGTGGGCACGGAAAAACCGCTGGTATGACCGATCAGGCTCTCCATGATCTCGATTCCCTTGCCAACCGGGGTGCGGAAATGGGACAACCCTTCCGAAAGGTCGCATTGGTACAGGTAATAGGGACGCACCCGGTTTGCCACCAGCTTGTGCACCAGGGATTTCATTATCCGCGGGCAGTCGTTTACTCCGGCCAGAAGAACCGACTGATTCCCCAGGGGGATGCCGGCATCGGCCAGACGCTGCAACGCCTGCTTGGAAGAAGTGGTGATCTCCCGGGGGTGATTGAAATGGGTGTTGACCCAGACGGGATGGTGTTTTTTCAGCATGGTCACCAGTTCGGGGGTGATGCGGTAGGGAAGCACCACCGGCATGCGGGTGCCGATCCGGATCACCTGCACATGCTCGATCTTGCGAAGCTCGGTAAGAATCCAGTCCAGATACTTGTCCGAGAGCATCAGAGGATCGCCGCCGGAAAGGAGGACATCCCGGATTACCGGGGTGTTGCGGATATATTCCAGCCCCTTCTCGATATCATCGCTGCCGGGGACGGAATCGGTATCGCTCACCTTACGCTTCCGGGTGCAGTGGCGGCAGTACATGGAGCAGATGTTACTGATATGAAAAAGGACCCGATCGGGATAGCGATGGGTGATTCCCGGCACCGGACTGTCTTTGTCCTCGGAGAGCGGATCGGCCATGTCGAATTTTTCAATATCCAGTTCCCTCGGCGAGGGAAAGGCCTGCTTGAACACCGGGTCGTTCTGATAATCCTCGGCATTGATCAGGGAAAGGTAATACGGGGTAATCGAGAGGGGGAACTTTTCTAAAGTCAGCTCCAATTGTACCCGCTCTTCTTCCTCGAACCGGATTCCCAACACGGATTCAACCGTCGAAACTTTCTTGATTGCGTGCCGTAACTGCCAACGCCAGTCTCTCCAGTTGGCAAGATCAACGGTTTCGGTGGTGATTATCTGGGCGATGTTTTGCTGGTTGGCTGAGTAGATGGTCATATGTAATTCCTTTCTGGTTGAGAGGTTGTCAATAAACAAGCTCTTATGTGCGTTATGCGAAGTTTTCTCTCAACATTCAGGATACTGTCCCTTCCTGTTGACCTGGGCTTTCTGCCGGCGATGCTGAAACTTGTAACTTTACGACCATGCCCGCTGTTGACTGAAACAAAACCAGAAAATCGGTTCTGCTTGCTCAACGTCGGCCAAAGTTAGGAACGGGAATGTAGGAAACAGCCTTGATGCGGAGGTCGGAAATCTACGGAAGGGTTAACGTGACGCCGGTTCGGGGAAAAATAGTACGGGACTAGAGAACCGGTGGAGCTTCAATTTTTCGGGCCTCCATCATATCAACCACCTTTTCCAGAGCCAGGGTAATGGAAACCTGTTCCAATTCGGGAAGATTTTTTAAGGACTCGGCCAGGGTTTCCTGTAAAGGCGAGGGGGCGTTAGCGATCAAAGCTTCGCCTGCCTCCGTCACACAAACCTGCACCAAGCGTCGATCTTTGCTACCCCGCTGGCGAACCGCCAACCCTTTGTCCGCCAAACGGTCGACGATTCCCACAACCGTGCTTGGGCTCTGGTAGACCATGCGGGCCAGATGGGTGATCGTCAAAGGACCGCCCTTGGCAAGAGCCAGCAGACAGCCAAGCTGCGGCCCGGTTATCTCATGTTCCTGGGCCAGCTTATGGGAATGAATTTCAACCGCCCGGATGATGCGCCGAATGGATTGAAGAATGCGCAGCTCATAGCTGCTTTTTGGCACCGGCGGAGTAACTCCGGGTCCCAATATGACCTCCCCTCCCCCTTCCGGGGCGGAGACTCCAGATTTTTTCCTCAACACATTACGCATCGGCACCGCGCTCTTTATATTTCAACTCAAATAATTCGTATCCGAACAATTAGAACACAAATGACCGCATTTGTCAAGTGTGAGGCCGCGGAACTGCGCCACTTGTGCCTTGCTGTTCTTGTTTTCAGCATTGACAACCTGCCCAAAAAAATGCGATGCTCCCTGAGGCTTCAGGAAAAACCGGAAGCCTTGGTTCCGCTTGACAAAAAAGGTGCATCCGCCTCTCGTTTTACGGCGACCCAACACAGCAACGGCCGCATAAAAAATGATCCAGCCCCAAACGATATTTGCAGCCAAAAAAATATTTCTGACTGTTTATAAAAAACTGCGGGATGCAGTGACAGATCTCTTGCCGATCGTCCTGGTTATCGCTTTTTTTCAGGTGCTCATCATCCGGCAGCCTCTGCCCCAGTTCGGCGAGGTCCTGTTCGGGGGATTGCTTGTGGTGCTTGGCTTGAGCCTCTTTATCCAAGGACTTGAGATGGGGCTTTTTCCCATCGGCGAGGCCATGGCCCATGGACTTGCCCGCAAGGGCAGCCTGTTCTGGCTTCTCTGTTTTGCCTTTGCCCTTGGTTTCTCGACTACTGTGGCGGAGCCCGCCCTTATTGCCGTATCCCGCGAAGCTGCCGAAATTGCCGCCCAGGGAAATCTCATCCCGCAAAACGCAAAATCGCTGAACAGCTATGCCCTGGGGCTTCGCTTGTCCGTGGCCTTTTCCGTGGGGCTTGCCATCCTTATCGGGGTGTTGCGGATCCTGCGGGGCTGGCCCATCCATTATCTCATCATCGGCGGGTATGCCCTGGTCATGCTGATGACCACCATCGCCCCGGATGAAATCATCGGCATTGCCTACGATGCGGGCGGCGTGACTACCTCGACCATCACCGTACCCCTGGTCGCCGCCCTTGGCGTGGGCCTTGCCTCGATCATCAAGGGACGCAGCCCGCTGCTGGACGGCTTCGGCCTCATCGCCTTTGCCTCTCTGCTTCCCATGATTTTTGTCATGGGATACGGACTGGTTATTTTCGGATAATGCACACGGACTGAGCCAATGTCTTTTTTTAAACTTTTTACGGGGATATTTCTGGACACGCTGCGGGATGTGCTGCCCATCCTGCTCCTGATCGTCTCCTTTCAGCTTTTTGTTTTGCGCCAGCCCATCCCCCATCTGCGCCGTCTCATTGTCGGCGGTATCTATGTGGTGGTCGGCCTGGCTCTCTTTCTGGCCGGTCTTGAAAAAGCCCTGTTTCCACTCGGCAAGATAATGGCCACCCAGCTTTCCGATCCGGCCTTTATCTATGGCGCCAAGACAGCGGTTACCCAGCCCGACTGGATGGCCTACGGCTGGATCTATCTCTTTGCCTTCATGATCGGTTTTGCCACCACCATTGCCGAGCCTTCACTCATTGCCGTAGCATTTAAGGCCAACGAGGTCTCCGGCGGCGTCATCAACCAGTGGGGGCTGCGCCTTACCGTGGCCTTCGGAGTGGCCGTGGGCATCACTTTGGGTGCCTTTCGCATAGTCAGCGGCACGCCGCTGTATCTGTACATCCTGGTCGGTTATCTGATTGTGATAGTGCAGACCATTTTTGCCCCAAAAAATATAATCCCGCTGGCCTACGATTCCGGCGGGGTGACCACCTCGACGGTGACCGTACCCCTGGTTGCCGCTTTAGGTCTCGGCCTGTCATCAACTGTTCCGGGGCGCAACCCGGCCCTGGATGGTTTCGGCCTCATCGCCTTTGCCAGTCTTTTCCCGATAATAACCGTTCTGGGTTATGCCCAATATATGCAATGGTCTGTCGGCCGGAGCAAAAAGAAACTCAAGGAGGACAACAATGCGATTTAAGGTCATTCTCGCTTCGGTAAAACCCGATATTACCGACAAAGTCGTGGACACCGCCAAAGCGGCAGGGGCAACGGGTGCGACCATCATCCCGGCCCGGGGCACCGGCATCCATGAGGCAAAAACCTTTTTTGGCCTCGCCCTTGAGGCCCAAACCGATATCATCATGTTTCTGGTGGAGGAGCATGTTGTCCAGACCATCTTGAAAGCCATCATGGAAGGGGGCGAATTTCACAAGCCCGGCACCGGCATCGCCTTTGTTTTGCCGGTGGAGCATGTTGTCGGGTTGGAAAGCCAGATGGCGCGGTTCAAGGAAGAGGTTCGGGAAAATTATTTTTAACAACCATATTGCTTCTGTAAGCAACGAACGGCAACACCCGTCAGAGAAAAAATGGAGAATTGTATGAATCCGGAAAGCACAGCAATTGTCAGGGCGAAAGATGTTATGAGCAAAAACGTGGTCTCCATCGACGGCATGGCCACGGCAAAAGAGGCCGCTGCAAAAATGCGGGGGAACCGGGTATCCGCCATGCTGGTGGGCAAACGCAACCCGGATGATGCCTGGGGCATTCTGGTGGTGCAGGATTTTATCCGGGGAGTGATTATTCCCGGGCGCTCATCCTCCGAGGTCAATGTGTACGAGATTATGACCAAACCAGTGATAACCGTGCCGGCGGACATGGATATCCGCTATGTGGCCCGCCTGCTTTACCGGGCCGGTATTCGCAGGGCGCCGGTTGAAGAACGGGGAGAGATCATCGGCATGATTTCTCTGTCCTCCCTCATCCTGGAAAACGAGTTGTTCTAGGAGTCGGTCAACGTCGAACTTGTCTGGTCTCCAGTCGGTTTCCCCGAGTTGTTTCATACAAAATTGAGGGGACACCCATGGCGCAACTTCCCATCCACGAGGTCCTGCCCCAACTGCAAGAGCAGTTGGGGCGCCGCGAGTCGGTAGTGCTCAGTGCCCCGCCCGGCTCGGGCAAGACCACGGTGGTCCCCCTCGCCCTGCTGGCCGAGCCCTGGCTGGCCGGGAAAACCATTCTGATGCTTGAACCGCGCAGGCTTGCCGCCCGGCTGGCCGCAGGATTCATGGCTCGCCAACAGGGCGAGGAAGTCGGCCAGACCGTAGGCTACCGGGTTCGGTTCGAAGCAAAGGTTTCCTCGGCAACCCGAGTGGAAGTGGTTACCGAAGGGGTGCTCACCCGCCGGCTGCAAAACGATCCCGAACTCACCGGAGTGGGACTGATCATCTTTGACGAGTTCCACGAGCGCAACCTGCAGGGCGACCTTGCCCTGACCCTCTGCCTTGATGTAATGGGCGGCCTGCGGGACGATCTCAAGCTTCTGATCATGTCCGCCACTCTGGACACCGGAGGGATCAGCCGACTGCTGGACAACGCCCCGGTGGTCACAGGCTCGGGTCAAACCTATCCCGTTGCGGTGGAATACTCCCGAACATCCCAACCGCTTACGCCCCATCCTCGGGAAATCGCCAAGCAGATGGCCGGAGCCATCCACAAGGCCCTGGCCGAACAGCCGGGCGATATTTTGGCCTTTTTGCCGGGTGGCGCGGAAATCCGGCATACTCAAGCACTGCTGAACGCTGGCGTGCCCTCCGCTGAAATTGCCATCCATCCCCTCTTCGGCGACCTGAGCCTTGCAGCCCAAACCGCCGCGGTGCAGCCGGACCGACAAGGGCGACGGCGCATCATTCTGGCCACCCCGATTGCCGAAACCAGCATCACCATCGAGGGCATCCATACCGTGGTGGACAGCGGCTGGAAACGGCGCCCGCAGTTCGACCCAAACAGCGGCCTAAGCCGCCTCACCACCCAGCGCATCTCCCACGCCTCGGCCACCCAGCGTACCGGCCGGGCCGGTCGCCTCGGTCCGGGGCATTGTTACCGACTGTGGAGTATCGGTGAGGACCACGGACTCAAACCCTTCGACCCGCCGGAAATCCTGGGCGCCGACCTGAGCCAACTGGTTCTGGATCTGGCCCGCTGGGGGGTGCACGACCCTGATCGCCTGCGCTGGCTTGATCCGCCGCCAGCCGGACATTTCAGTCAGGCGCAATCCGTCCTGCGAACCCTCGGAGCCTTGGACCTTCAGGGCCATATCACCCCCCTTGGCAAAAAAATAGCCGAACTTCCGACCCACCCGCGCCTCGGCCTCATGCTGCTGACCGCTGCCAAACATGGGGCAGCCTCTCTGGCCTGCGACCTGGCGGCCTTGCTCTCGGAACGCGACATCATCAAGGGACGGGAACGTTCGGCGGATATCGAAGACCGACTCCACGCCCTGGCAGCATTCCGCACTCATGGCCGGGCCGCGGCCCAATCCCTTGGGGCGGACACAGATGGATGCCGCAGGGTGGAGCAGAGCAGCAGGCAGCTTCGGGATCATCTGTCCAAACCTGCACGGCACAAGAGTACAGACACCGCAATGAACGCGGGCGAACTCCTGGCCCTGGCCTTTCCGGATCGGATCGGTCAGCGACGGGCTGAGAAACAGGGGCAATTCAAGTTGACCTCCGGGCGCGGTGCGGTTCTCCCTCCACACGACCGTCTCATGGCCCACGAATATCTGGCAGTGGCTGAGCTGGACGCAGGCCGGACCGAGGGAAGAATTTTTCTTGCCGCGCCCCTGGACAGGGAGTCCCTGCTGACCCTGTTTTCCGACCGGCTGCAAAGGGAGGAAAAGGTATTCTGGGAAGAGCAGAGCAATACGGTGAAAGCCCAGCAAATTATGCGGCTGGATGAACTCATTCTGAAAACAACCCCTCTGGCAAAACCTTCCCCCGAGGCAATGCTTGCGGCCCTGCTCTCCGGTATCCGCATTCGCGGTCTTGCACTTTTGCCCTGGAGTGACAACGCAAGAGAGTTGCAGGCGCGCTTGCAATGCATGCAACTCTGGCAGCCGGAAGCGGGATGGCCGGATGTTTCCGATGCGTACCTGCTCGAAAATCTTGAGCAATGGCTGGCGCCGTACCTCACCGGAATGCGCAGCGGAGAACATCTCAAGAAACTCGATCTGGCCGCCATTTTTTCCGCCCTGCTTGACTGGCAACACCGGAGCCAGCTGGACCGGGATGCTCCCACCCATCTCACCGTGCCCAGTGGTTCCCAGGTTAAGCTGCGCTATACTCCGGGCGAGCCGCCGGTGCTGGCGGTACGCCTCCAGGAGATGTTCGGCCTGGCCGACACCCCAAGAATCTGCAACAATACGGTCCCGGTACTGCTCCATCTGCTCTCCCCGGCCCGGCGGCCCATGCAGATCACTCAGGATCTGCGGGGTTTCTGGGAGGGTGCCTACCATGAGGTGAAAAAAGAGCTCCGGGGCCGCTATCCCAAACACCACTGGCCGGACGACCCCTGGCAGGCCCAGCCCACCAGCCGGGTTAAACCCCGCAAATAACCAAGAATCGTCACATAAGGGATGCGATACCGGCGATCTTCCGAACACGTTCCGTTGCATTCTTTTTCTCTCCTGCCCTGTTCCCATCGGTACTACGCATAGCATCTCTCTTAAACTTCCAGCTTGACCGCCACATTTTCTGTTAAAAAACAGCGCAACTTCAGATATATAACAAAATATAACAACGATTATCATTTTTTTGTACAGGTATTTATCTTTCATTGGTATAAATATCCATGCTAGTATAAATACCTACAAACGTGAATTTCGTGGGTAGGTATGAAACTTGTCAAACCAGCGGGACTGACCAATACGGATCGCAGACAGAACACTGAATTCGATAGGTTGCAAAAAACCGTCAGAGTGTTTGCTTATCCATCACTAATCATAACGGAGGGTTGTTATGGGCTTATCGCGTCGGGATTTTTTGAAGTACAGCGGCACCACCGCCGTTGCCACGACTGTGGCCAACGGGCTTGTTCCGGGTGATGCCTCAGCCAACGAGCGGGATAATCGCACCAAGGGGGCAAAGGTCTCAACAACCATCTGTCCCTATTGCGCGGTTGGTTGCGGCATGCTGGCGTACAGCAAAGACGGCAAGGTTATCAACATCGAGGGTGATCCGGAACATCCGGTCAGCCAGGGCAGCCTCTGCTCCAAGGGCGCTTCCGTCTATCAGATCGCCAACAACAAGGACCGGGTTACCAAACCACGGTACCGGGCTTCCGGCGCCGCCACATGGCAAGAGGTGGAATGGGACTGGGTCCTTGACAAAATCGCCCTGCGGATCAAAGAAACCAGGGATAAAACCTTTGTGGCCCAAAACGTTGAGGGCCAGACAATCAATCGTTGCGAAGGCATCGCCAGCGTCGGCAGCGCCGCTCTTGACAACGAAGAGTGTTACATCTATCAGAAATGGCTGCGCTCTTTAGGCCTTGTTCATATAGAACATCAGGCCCGTATTTGACACTCCGCAACAGTTGCGGCTCTGGCAGAGTCGTTCGGACGCGGTGCAATGACAAACCATTGGAATGATCTGGCAAACTCCGATGTCATCCTGATCATGGGCAGTAATGCCGCTGAGAATCATCCAATTTCCTTTAAACACATAACTGCGGCAAAAGATAAAGGCGCAATCCTTATCAGTGTCGATCCCCGCTTTACCCGAACTTCGGCCAAAGCGGACATCTATGCGCCGTTGCGTTCCGGTTCGGATATCGCCTTCCTGGGCGGCATGATCCATTACATTTTGGAAAACAAGCTTTACCACGAGGACTATGTCCGCCTCTATACCAATGCCCCATTTCTGGTCAACGATGAATTCAAGATGCCGGGAGAGTTGGAGGGGATTTTCTCCGGATACGATGTCCAGCAACGCAAGTATGACAAAAACGCCTGGGCATTCAAGAAGGATGCGGGGGGTGTTATCCAGAAGGATGACACCATGCAGAAGCCGAACTCTGTTCTGCAGTTGTTGAAAAAACATTTTTCCCGTTATGACGTTGAAACTGTTTCCAACATCACCGGAACCCCCAAGGAACTGCTGGAGCAGATTTACAAGACCTATGGCGCAACCGGTAAAGCCGACAAAGTGGCAACGGTCTGCTATGCCATGGGCTGGACCCAGCATACGGTGGGCGTTCAGAATATCCGAACCATGGCCATTATCCAGTTGCTGCTCGGCAACATCGGCAAGGCCGGCGGCGGAGTCAATGCCCTGCGCGGTGAAAGCAATGTCCAGGGTTCAACCGACCACTGCCTGTTGTTCCATATCCTGCCGGGGTACCTTAAGACCCCCGATGTCTCTACGCCGACGCTGAAGGAGTATAACGAAAAGAACACCTCCAAAACCGATGAGAAAGAGAGCGCCAACTGGTGGGAAAATTACCCCAAATATTCGATTAGTCTGCTGAAGGCATTTTACGGTGACAATGCGACGCCTGAAAATGATTTCGGCTTTGACTGGCTTCCCAAGCTTGATGTTGGCCAGGATGCTTCCTGGATGATGATTTTCCATGAGATGCTCAAGGGCAAATTCAAGGGCTTCTTTGCCTGGGGACAGAATCCGGCCTGCTCCGGAGCCAACTCCAACAAGACCAGAAAGGCGCTGGGAGAACTCGACTGGCTGGTCAACGTCAATCTGTTCGATAACGAAACCGGTTCGTTCTGGAAAGGACCGGGACTGAATCCCGCCGATGTCAAAACCGAGGTCTTTTTCCTGCCATGCGCGGCCTGGATCGAAAAAGAAGGCAGCATCACCAACTCGAGCCGTTGGGCACAGTGGCGATACAAAGCCGTCAATCCTCCGGGCCAGGCCATGCCCGATGCCGAGATCATGAACGAACTCTTTTTCAGGGTCAAAAAGCTCTACGAAAAAGAGGGCGGCGTCTATCCCGACCCGATAACCAAGCTCGACTGGAGCTACGGGCCAAAGGATGCCAACGGCAAAGTCACCCATATGGACAGTCATATGATTGCCAAGGAGATCAACGGCTACTTCCTGAAAGACACAATGATCAAGGAAGAACTTTTCAAAAAAGGGACTTTGGTGCCGAGCTTTGCCTTCCTGCAGGAAGACGGCTCCACCTCGTCTGGGAACTGGCTCTATTGCAACTCCTATACGGAAAAAGGCAATATGATGGCCAGGCGTTCCACAAAAGATTCCTCCGGAATCGGCCTGTATCCTGAATGGTCGTGGTGCTGGCCGGTGAATCGCCGGATCATTTACAACCGGGCCTCAGTGGATGAATATGGCAAACCCTGGGATCCAAAACGTGCCGTTATCGACTGGAATGGGGAAAAATGGGTCGGTGACGTGCCTGATGGCGGCTGGCCTCCTCTCAAGAATCCCGATGGGACACCGAACCCGAAAACCAAAAAGGCCTTCATCATGAAACCTGACGGGGTGGCGAGCATCTTTGGCCCGGGCCGGGTCGACGGGCCTTTTCCGGAGCACTATGAACCGCTGGAGTGCCCGTTGCAGGAAAATCCGATGAACAAGTCCCATCGGATCAACCCCACCGCTACCATGCTTAAATCCGATGAGGATGCTTTCTACTCCTGCGATCGCCGGTATCCTTTTGTCGCTTCGACCTATCGGGTCTCCGAGCACTGGCAGACAGGGGTTATGACCCGGCACAGCCCGTGGTTAATGGAAATGCAGCCCCAGGTTTTTGTTGAGATCAGCAACGAGCTGGCGAGTGAACTGGGGATCAAGAACGGCGAGAAGGTCATGGTTGAATCGGCCCGCGGCTCTTTATGGGCCAAGGCTGTTGTCACCTCGCGCTTCAAACCCTTCAGTGTGATGGGCGGGACTGTTCATCAGGTGGGGTTGCCATGGCATTTCGGCTGGCAATTCCCCGAGGATGGCAGCGGCGGCGAAAGCGCGAACCTGTTGACCTCGTCAATTGGAGACCCCAACACAAAGATACCCGAGACAAAGGCCTTTATGGTCAATGTCAGGAAACTGTAGGAGGCGGACATGGGAAAAAGCGTGCTGATTGATCTGACGCGATGTACAGGATGCCGTGGCTGCCAAGTCGCCTGCAAGCAGTGGAATGAGCGGGCGGCGCGTAAGACAGTGTTAAACGGCGATTTTACCAACCCCCCGGAAATGAGTTCGGATTGCTACACCCGCATCAAGTTCATTGAGCATGAAAAGAACGGCAAGCCGATGTGGAGCTTTGTCAAAGACCAGTGCCTGCACTGCAAGGAACCGGCCTGTGTCTCGGTTTGTCCGGTCGGAGCTCTGGAAAAATCCAAGGAAGGTCCGGTGAAATACAGCTACGTCAAGTGTATCGGTTGCCGGTACTGCATGGTGGCCTGCCCCTTCCATATTCCGAAGTATGAATGGGAAAAAGTTCTGCCCTGGGTTCAAAAATGCAGCTTCTGTTCCGAACGGATCAATGACGGAATGGAACCGGCCTGCGTCAAAGTATGCCCGACGGATACCATGTTTTACGGTGAACAGGACGTTGTGATGGCCGAGGCCAAAAAACGGATCAAAGAAAATCCGGGCAAGTATGTCAATCATATTTACGGCAAGGACGAGGCCGGCGGAACCGCATGGATGTACATCTCCGGCGTCCCGTTTGAAGAACTCGGCTTTCGGATGAATATCCCGAAACAGTCGTTGCCGGCATACACCTGGGCGTCATTGTCGACCATTCCCGGCAAAGCCACCGCCATTGTTGCCGGGCTTGTCGCAATTGCCTATTTCCGTAACCGGGGAAACAGTGAGGAGGATAAGTAATGGCCGAGCAAGAGAATAAAAACATACAACTGATGTCGGGCGGAGGAAAAATATTGCTCGCCCTGGTCGGCCTTTTCGGTGTGGCTGCCATTTACCGCCTCGCGACCGGCCTCGGTGCGGCCACCAATCTTAATGATGATTATCCATGGGGTTTGTGGATCGCCATGGATGTTATGGCGGGCGTTGCCCTGGCGGCAGGCGGTTTTGCCATCGCGGCGGCTGTTTACGTCTTTAATATGAAAAAATACAAACCCATTGCCCGGCCGGCGATTTTGACCGCCTATTTCGGCTATCTGCTGGTGGCGGTGGGCATCTTCTTTGATATCGGCAAGCCCCACACCCTTTGGCACCCGCTGTTCATGTGGCAGCCCCACTCCGTGATGTTCGAGGTTGTCATGTGCGTAGTGATGTATCTCGCCGTGCTCACCTTTGAATTCGCTCCCACATTTTTCGAGGGGACCGGCAGAAAGGAACTGGCGGATAAATTCCATAGCCCACCGGTGCTGTTCTTTTTGGTGATCATGGGCATTACCCTGTCGTTTTTCCACCAGTCTTCCTTGGGCGGGCTCTTTTTATTGATGCCGTCCAAGCTCCATCATCTCTGGTGGACGACCCTGCTGCCCTATAATTTTTACATTTCCGCTATTGCCGCAGGGCTTGCCATGGTTTCTTTCGAAACCGTGCTGGCAGCCAAGATCTTTAAACATGATCAGGAAAAAGACATTCTGCAAGGGCTGGCCACGGGCACGGCTATCACCCTCCTCATTTACCTGGTTATGCGTCTTGGTGACATTGTCGCCAATGGCAACCTCGGCCTTGCCTTTGAAGGCAGCACGGCAAGCATGCTTTTTCTGCTGGAAATCGTTGGCGGCGCCATCGTGCCGATGATTCTGCTGGCCATACCGGGGATCAGAAAGTCGGTGGCTGCTCTGTTCATAACACAACTGCTGGTTATCTCCGGTGTTGTCATGAACCGTTTCAGTGTCACCTTCTTGGCCCAGGGGGGAGGGAACAGCACGTACTTCCCCTCTTTTGTGGAAATAGCCATAACTGTCGGCCTCATTGCCCTGCTCATGTTTTTGTATCGGGCATCGGTCATTAAACTGCCGGTGTTCTCCCACGCTAAAACCGAGAAGTGATGATGCCAACCATGTGAGACGGGTGCTCCCTCCTTGTATCCCGTCTCACTTTTTTACACAGCGCCTGACAGCGCAGGGTGTGAAAAGAATGAATGCATTTGAACCCCATGGGAGCGAACCAAATGAAAAGATTATTTGTTTCTTTCATCACAGGTCTGTTGTTCCTCTCTGTGTTTTCCATTGCTTTCGGAAACACGGAAACGGAAAAACGCTATGATGTACCGATTGGCAACTCACCCCAGATGGGTCCGGCTGACGCCCCAGTCACCATCATCGAGTTCATTGACTTTCAATGACCCCACTGCCAGGCGGCCGGGACGGTCGTCCAACGGTTAATGAGTGAACATAAAGGGAAAATTCGGCTGGTTATCAAGAATTATCCCTACAAATACCGCGATTATTCCCATATCGCCGCCGAGGCGACTTTGGCTGCCGGCGCGCAGGGAAAGTACTGGGAAATGCACCACCTGCTGCTTGTCCGGGGCACCAAGCTTGACCGAAAAAGCCTTATCGGCCATGCGGAAAAATTGGGCCTGAATGTGCAGCAGTTCACCGCAGACCTTGATTCCATGAAGCATGGCAATGAGATCGAACGGGACAAAAAACTGGCTCTGGATCTTGATCTGTATAACACCCCGACCTATTTCATCAACGGCCGCATGGTAATCGGCAACCGGCCCTATGAGCATCTCAAGAAGATCATTGACGAGGAGCTTGCCAATGTTGCGAAGTAAGGCAATGCTTCCTGTGCTCCTGCTTGTTGTTTCCGTGCTGCTGCCAGGAATGCTGTTTGCCGGAAAACTAGAGCCGATCAAGCCTGTTGCTGCGCCACGCTTTAACCCCATGAGCGCCGAGAAGGTTGAACTTGGCAAGATGATATTTTTCGACCGTCGCCTTTCCGGGGACGGCACCATGAGTTGCGCGACGTGCCATATTCCGGAAATGGCATTTACCGACGGAGAGGCTATTTCGCTCAATTACCCGACCACCAGGAACTGGCGGAATGCTCCGACCCTGATCAATCTGGCATACAACCGGTATCTTTTCCATGACGGCCGGGCAGAAAGCATGGAAGACCAGGCGCTGTTCCCGATTCTTTCGGCCTTTGAGATGAATCAAAACCTGGATTTTCTGGAGGAAGAACTGCGCTCGGAACCGGAGTACCGGAAAGAGTTTCAAAAGGTTTTCGGCACCGATGATACCACCAGAGAACGCATTGCCTTGGCCATTGCAGCATTTGAACGCATCTTGGTGTCGCAAAATGCGCCGTTGGACCGCTTTCTTGAAGGCGACCATACAGCGCTTTCCGAACCGGCCCAAAAAGGACTTGCGATATTCACCGGCAAGGGCAAATGCACGGACTGCCATTACGGCATGAATCTGATCGATGATAAGTTCCATGCCCTGAATGTACCTGAACACCCGGAATTTCAAAAGGACCCGCGGGTCGCTGCAACCCGCAGATTTGTTGCCAAGTTTTACAACTATGAAGCGTTTCGTACCCTGCAGGAAGATCCGGGCCGCTATCTCATAACCAAAAAAGATGAGGACTGGCGTGCTTTCAAAACCCCAACCCTGCGGGAAATAGCCCGGACGGGCCCTTATATGCACAACGGCTTTTTTGAAACCCTGGACCAGGTGATCGATTTTTTTGATCAGGGCGGCGGCAGCGGCACCACAGCGCTCAAACCCCTGGGCTTGAGCAGGGAAGAAAAACAATATCTCAAAGCCTTTTTGCTCGAAGGATTGGCCGGCGAACCAATTGCGTTTCAGTTTCCGCGCATACCATAAATAAGGAGAAAACCATGTCGCAATATCCCAAGAATTACACCTGGCTCATGTCGCAGTTTAGTGAAGTGATCGAGGCCCACCAGAATTTAGGCAAGATACTTACCGCTGCCGGGCCTATTGACAAGAAACATGCTCAACTTGTGCAGCTTGCCGGTGCGGCCACCTCCCGTTCGGAAGGCGCAGTGCATTCCCATGTCAAAAGAGCCCAGGGCGCAGGTGCTACACCTGAGGAAATTTATCACACCTTGATTCTCCTGGTCAGCACCATCGGATTTCCAGCCGTTGCGGCAGCGCTTTCCTGGGCCAAGGATGCCCTCGAACCGGAACAGCAGTAAGAAGGATTGGAGGAGAGAATATGCAACCCCTCGCCCTATTTGAAGTGCCCTATGAACAGCCCCGTGTCACGTCGGAGGGTTCGCTTTCTCCGGAAATACGCGAGAAAATCGAACATCATGTTCGTGCGGCCGCCCAAAATGGCAAAATTTTATGTGCAGGAGCTCTTGCCATTGCCCGGTCTCTCGGGGTACGCTCCAGTGATGTCGGTAAAGTTGCCGATGCCATCCACATCAAAATTGCAAAATGCCAGCTGGGCTGTTTTTAAAAGCTTCATGCTCGTGATGCGGACAATGTAATATGGTGGAATAATTATGAATGCCACAAACGATGTTTTGATTGTCCGGGTTAAAGACGGCCAGGAAGAAGAACTGATCGACCAGGTTGCCTCGGAGACGGCCTTTACCCTTTTTGTAAACAACCAGATCCTGGTTTCGCTCCTCTGTTCGCCCAATGAACTGGACACCATGGCCATTGGTTTCCTGCTCTCTGAAGGTATTATCAGGGAGCGGGATGAACTGATTGCCGTTGATGTGGATGATGAGAGTTCTTCTGTCCATGTGAAACTGAAGAACCTGCCCGACAACTGGGAAAGCCTTTTCCATAAAAAGACCATCACCTCGGGCTGTGGCCAGGGCGTCACTTTTTCCGATGCCAAGAATCTTCAGCCTATCCGACGCTTGTCCCGGCCTTTCAGGCTCAGCTCGGATGATATGCGGGTGTTGCTGGGAAATTTCAGAAATATTTCCGATCTCTATGTGAAAACCGGGGGAGTGCACAGTGCCGCCTTTACCGATGGCAAGAAACTGCTGCTCTTCTCCGAAGATATCGGCCGGCACAATGCGGTGGATAAATTGATCGGCAAGGCCTTTCTTACCGGTATGCGCATGGACGACAAAATGCTGCTTTCAAGCGGCAGGATTTCAGGCGAAATAATGACCAAGGTGATACGTAATCACATCCCTGTTCTGATCAGCCGAACCGCCCCGACCTGCATGTCGGTGACCCATGCTGAAAACAACGGCGTGACCCTTATCGGTTTTGCCAGGGGCACCAGAATGAATATTTATAGCCATCCCCAGAATATTGTTATTGATCAGGCCGAAGTCGATACACCATGCGAGAAGAAAAAAAACTGCCACCGGTGCCAGGAAAAAAACCAGGCCCCACGGCTTCATGAAGTTGTAAACGGATGACCTGCCCTTCAAGCTGATGGCGACAGGAAGCCGTTCTTTCCGGGCCGCCTGAACAACCATGGACACACCACAACACTTTTCACGCCCGGCAGCGGCATCCTCCGCTTGCAGCCTTTTTTCAACAAAGACCTCGTAATCCTTTCCCTGCAACTCCTTGCCGAAAAGCACAGCCCTGCCCACCCGTCGGATCAAACCCCGAAAATAAGCGGAAGTGTAGAAACTGATTACCAAGGGCACTCTCCGCCGATTCCGTTGGAGCCCCACACCAATCACAACCTTATTGGCACGGAGCGTAATACCCAACGGATCACGCAGTATAACGGATCGGACGGCACGTCGCCTTTGCACTCAAACTTCGTGCGCATCATAGCCTTCGTGGTACAATGGCTCCGTGAAAAAATCCAAGAAGGAGCAATCCATGAAGCTTGAAGTTCCGGTTATCGGCATTTTGCGGGGCATTAGTGGCGATTTCTTCGGCGAGGTCATGCAGATTTCCTTTCTGGCCGGACTTAAGGCCATTGAAATCACCATGAACACCCCGGATGCCGAAAATATTGTTCGGGAATACCGGTCAGCCGTACCCGAAGGAAAGGTGCTGGGCATGGGCACCATCCGCAATCTCGAGGAAGCCCGACGGGCTGTGGATGCCGGGGCCATGTTTCTCGTTACTCCCAATCTGGACACCCGGGTGATCAAGTATGCCAAGGACGAAGGCATTCCCATAGTGGCCGGAGCGTTGACCCCCACCGAGGTATACACCGCCTGGTCCGCCGGAGCCGACATGGTCAAGGTTTTTCCTTGCGGGGCCATGGGCGGCCCCAAATACATCAATGACCTTCTCGGCCCCTTCGATCATCTCCGGCTCGCCGCCGTTGGCGGAGTCAATCTCGCCAATCTCGAGGAATATTTTACCGCAGGCGCCGCAGCGGTGGGGGTATCTTCCAGCCTCTTCGGCGACAAGGCCTTGCGGGAGAAGAACCTTGACCAGATTCGACAAAACGTAAAAAAATTCATTGAGCATTGCCCCGTCGAAAAAGATCGGGTATGATCCCCACCTTTACTTGGTAAATCTACGTCTTTTTATAACTGTCCAGCTTGGTGTAAAAAACGAAAAACGAATCGGACCTGTGACTGTTCAACAGCGCGGCAAAGGCCTGAGAGCCATACACCGGTATGTGACAGACCGATAACAGCGAAGCAGATGTGGTGCTATTGAACAGTTACCGTCTTTTTCAAGGAGACTTTCCCCATGTTCAGACCGGAAATTAAAGTTATTGACTGCACTGTCCGCGACGGCGGCTTGATGAACAAATGGCAGTTTGACGATACTTTTGTCAAGCAGGTGTACCATGCCCTTGCCGATGCCGGGGTCGATTACATGGAAATCGGCTATCTCAGTTCCGAATCCGCTTTTGACCGAAAAGAAGTAGGCCCCTGGCGCTTCTGCGGCGAAAAAGACCTGCAGCGCATCATTGGGGATTCGGAAAAGAGAATCAAGCTCTCGGCCATGGCGGATATCGGCAGGATCGACTACGATGACATCCCGGTTCGCTCGGAAGGCTCGCTGGACATGATCCGGGTAGCCTGCTATGTCCACCAGATCGACAAGGCCGCCGACCTGGCCCACCACTGCATGGACAAAGGGTACGAGACCACGATCAACCTGATGGCGGTTTCCACCGTGGGCCCCCGCGACCTGGAAGAGGGGCTCAACGACCTGGCCAAGTGCCGGGTTCCGGTGATCTATCTGGTGGACAGCTTTGGCGCCTTTTATTCCGAAGATATTGAGGTATTGGCCAAGATGTACATGGAGCGGATGCCTGAAAAAACCATCGGCATCCATGCCCACAACAACCAGCAATTGGCCTTTGCCAACACCATCTCCTCCATCATCTGCGGGATCAACTATCTGGACGCCACCCTGTACGGCATTGGCCGCGGCGCTGGAAACTGCCCCCTGGAGCTGCTGCTTTCCTTCCTGAAAAATCCGAAATTCCGGGTTCGCCCCGTGATCAAGGTCATTGAGGAGCAAATCCTGCCCTGGCGGGAAAAGATCGACTGGGGATATTTCATCCCCTACATGGTTTCCGGAGTTCTCAACCAGCATCCCCGTGAAGCCATGGCCTGCATGGAGTCCGACAAGAAAAATCAGGTCACCGAATTTTATGACCAGATGACCAGCGCTGCGACCTGAAGCTGATCTTCTTCATAATCGATTTCAAAAAGGCAGTCCCGCGACATGGGCCTGCCTTTTTTTATTGCCGCCATCCCTCGTTTTTCTGCATATAATAAAGAAAAAGTACCAGAGGAGGCCACCATGCGTATCCGAACTGACCATCACCTTCCATGTCGACTCATCGCACTTCTCGCCCTGCTCCTGGCTGCTACCGCCTGCGGCAGACCGGAATATATGTTCCATGCGGATATGCGCATCAGCGATGCCCTGGAATCGTATCGCCCCCTGCCGGGGTACACCTACTACTACAGTGGTCCGGAGGATTTCCCCCTGGCCATCCTGGGGATCAGGCCTGAATACCAGCTGAAAAAACAGTTTTGGATTCCAGTGGATCTGACGGAAAAGAAGCTGCAGGACTGGATGGAGCTCATCGACAACCCCCATCGCGGCATAAAGTCCAGATACCACGGCAAGGTGATCCGCACACCGGAAGGAGAGGAGATCGGCATCTGGTACTCGCCCCAGGAATGGAGCACAGTCAGAGTGGGGCCAGACCGGGAAGTTATCATCTACACCCCGCCAAACACCCTCTATAACAGGATAATCGGCAACCCTCGGGATTTCCCCTGAGCATTAACCGAAAGAGACCATCGTGACACCCAACGGAATTGAACTAACCACAGAGGATATCACCACCCTGGCGGTGGAGAGTATTGTCAACGCTGCCAACAACTCCCTCCTTGGCGGCGGCGGGGTTGACGGCGCCATCCACCGAGCCGCCGGGCCGGAGTTGCTCGCGGAATGCCGAAAACTGGGGGGCTGTCCGACCGGCGAAGCGCGAATCACCAAAGGCTACAAGTTGCCGGCCACCTGGGTCATCCATACGGTGGGGCCGGTATGGCACGGCGGGACACAGGGAGAACCGGAACTGCTGGCTCATTGCTACCGCAATTGTTTTTCCCTTGTCCGTGAATACGGCCTCAGGAGTATTGCTTTTCCCGCGATCAGCACCGGCGTTTACGGGTATCCTAAAGAAAAGGCGGCCCGCATTGCCGTCCGGGAAGCACGCCGGTATCTGGCAGAAAACGAAAACCCCGCCGCCATCCTCTTCGTCTGCTTTAACGATGCAACACGGATGGCGTACCACAATGTCCTGACTATATCCTAAGCCTCCGCCTTTGCGACAAGTTCCAAAACCTCTCCCCCAAACTCCACCAGATCCCCAGGCACAAGCTGACGGCCACGACGGGTATCAACCTCGCCGTTGACCTTTGCCTCGCCCTCCCTAATACGGAGTTTGGCCTCGCCGCCGGTCTCAACCACCCCTGCCAGCTTGAGAAACTGCCCAAGCCGAATAACCCCGTCACGAACTGCTATCTGCTGTCTGCCCATTGTTGCGTATTCCTTGTCTTAAAACGGCGGGGCGATGGTCACCAGGATCCGCAGATCGGTATGCGCCCGGACGCCATGGGGTTCGTTGATATCACAAAGCAGCAGATCACCGGCCTGGGCCGGAATAGCCTGCTCATCCTTGCCGAGAAACTCCCCTGTTCCCTCCAGCACCTGAATGGAGAGCTGGCCTTCGGTATCATGGGAATGCACCGGAAAAACCTGTCCGGCGCTAAGATTGAAGTTCAGGATCCTGAACCAGGGGGAATCGTGGAGCAGCACCTTTTTCATGCTTTTGCTGTCAAAAATTCTGGTTTCGTTAAGACTTTTTTTCTCCATCATCGCAACACCTCCTGGGATCAGATTTGGATGCATCTCTTTGCTTTCCATTATACAAGACAAGCGCCAAGTCATCCTTGACCTGAATCAAAGAACTTACGATTTTCCATAAAAAAAGCCGCCATCCGAAATTCGCATGGCGGCAAGCAGACCCAGTGCTCCTGGCTGCTGATTACTTGATTGCAGCACCCTTCTTTTTGGCCTGCGGTGTAGAGGCGGCTTCTTTCATCCGCAATTCCCAGTCTTCATCCGGAAGCGCAGAACCGGGCACCAGCCGTAACTCCTGACTTCGGGACTTGATTTCCCCGTTTAAAACAGCGCCGGACTCCACGGCCAGGTCCATGGTCTCGACCTTGCCCTCGATGAAGCCACTTTTCACCACATAGAGCTTCTTGACATTGACAGTGCCCTCAACCCGCCCGGAACAGACAAAGGTGCTGACCACAACATCCCCGGAGATTGTTCCGGTTTCGCCGAGGATAAGATACTCTCCGCTGATGTTTCCTTCGGCTTTGCCGTCAAGCCGGAGCTTGCCCTTGAACGATATGTCACCGACCAATTGCATATCCGCACCGATTACACTGGTAATCGTCTCAGATTTTGTCTCTCCGATGCCCTGCTTGTTAAAAAAACCCATGCCAATCACCTGCTGCGGATTTTTTAAAAAAAATACTCCGAACGGTAACTCGGAGCTGCATCAATGCCCCTTTACCGCGGCAACGCGTGAATTCACCTGAATAAATTTAACCGGATCGATCTGTTTGTCCCGGTATCTTATTTCGTAATGCAAATGGGCACCCGTGCTTCGCCCTGAATTGCCAACCAGGCCAATAACCTGCCCTCTAGACACAGTATCACCCTGCTTGACAAAATCCTGCTGAAGATGGAGATAATTGGTCTGGAATCTGTTTCCGTGATTTATTTCGATGAAATTTCCATGGCCTTTGCTGTAGCCACTGGCTATGACAACACCATCCGCCGGGGCAATGATCTTGGCCCCTCGTTTGTTTCTGATATCAACCCCGCTGTGGAACGCCGGCTGCTGATTGATGGGGTCAATCCGGTTTCCAAACTGGGAGGTAATGGTTCCCCGAACAGGAGCCCCCAAGGGCACGGATTGGATGGCATCAAAGTAATGGTCCACCTTCAGAGTGAGGCCTTGATAAGAATCCTGCGGCTGCCGGGTAAACGGTCCACCCGCGCCTTTGGCGCTTTCATGCACCTCAAGATTCACGCCCACCGAAGCGAGGATTGAGTCGATAACCTGGCTCTTGCGTTTTAGATCTGTCAATGCGGCGTTCAACTGGGCCTGCTGTTCCTGCTCCTGCTTGGTTGTTCGCGCCTGCATGCTTTCGTTCAAAGCGACAGTGACTGCCATATCCTGCTGCAATGTCGCAATTTTCTGACGCAAGGCGAAATTTTCTCCGGAAAAAACCAAACCGAACCCACTGCCTAATATAAGAAAACAACAAATCCCGAGCACAATCTTCAGGGTTTGTCTGGATACGGCAAACGAACGGATTTCACCGCGTTCGCCTGTTACAATGAAATGTATCTGTTTATCCATGCGGAAGAGGTCCCCCCTCGTTTGCGGTCTCGCTCTCAAACAGTACCCGCGCCGGCTCAAAAACCAGCCCGGCGCGTAAAACTATCTCCTCAAGAAATGGAGGAAATTCGCTGAGTCTTTCAAAAGGTTAACAGGAATGCGGCGGGCAAACCAGATTTTTTTTACCCTCCCGAAGGCGGGTGAGCCGCAACCCATTGTGCCCTTTGCCTTTGCCGGGTTATTTTTTTGTCTCTTGTCTCTTGGCACGAAAAACGATATGCATATCTCAATAGGTGCAATGTTTTCATCCGTACTTCTTTTTCCCCATTACAAAAAATCATGCGCAAACCGAACCGCTCCCCTCGTCAATCAGGCTCCGTTATCAAGAACCCGGAGGGGAAAACAAAAACACAGTCCATCCGAAAATTGACGGTCAACGATGACTTGGGCGTCCTTTTCTCCCCTGACCCGGAGAATACCAATCCGCAGAGCTTTGTCAGCGCACTGGCAAACGGGATACCCTCCTCGACCCTTGACGAAATCCTTACGGAAAAAGAAGAACTGCCAACCGCAGCCCAGTCGCTGCAGGCCGCAATAAGAAACTCCCCACCGCCCCAGGACCAACTCGACCTCCATGGCTGCACCGCCTGGGAAGCGGAAACAAAGACGGAGAATTTTCTGATCCGGGCCACGCACAATCATCTGAAAACCGTCCTGGTCATAACCGGCAAAGGCCTCCATTCCCCGGAAGGCTCCGTGCTCAAGGACGTCATTGAAACCCGGCTCAAGATCATGAAAAACAATGGGGTGATCCTCGCCTATCTCTGGGAAAAAAAGAACAGGGAAAAAAGCGGGGCGCTCCTGGTGTATCTGCCCTGAAACCCAAGACAAGGACTCATACCATGCCCCTCCATCAGGTCACAGTTTTCAGCCCCTTTCCCTTTGTCATCGGTCAGAAAATCAATATTGCAGGGGGGCCGCGCGGCGGAGACTGGCTGGTAATCGGCCTGAGTGAGCGCAAAGTCCAGCTCAGATGCCCGGTTTCCGGTCGCGAGGTGGAGTGGGATCGCTTCTGTTATCTCAGCGAAACCCGTGAGCAGGAATGGCCCATGCCGCATTGACATTTTCAAACCGCCCACCCTTGACTTGCAAGCAGCCCGAATTATATTCCCTGACACCCGCCGGGCCTTGTGCTCGGCTGAACAAGCAAAAAATTACGGATTGAGGATCACCTATGGGAAACACCCTGAAAACAGGCATGCTGATGGCTGCCTTGACCGCCCTCTTCATGGTGGCAGGCCAAGCCATGGGCGGGCAAAGCGGCATGACCGTAGCCCTGCTCCTGGCCATCGCCATGAATTTTTTCGCCTACTGGTTCAGCGACACACTGGCCCTGAAGATGAGCAAGGCCCGGGAGGTGGATCAAACCGAGGCGCCGGAACTGCACACCCTGGTCGCCGGGCTTGCTGCGCGGGCCGAACTCCCCAAACCCCGCATCTATATCATGGAAAGCGATACGCCAAATGCCTTTGCCACCGGCAGAAACCCAGCCCATGCCGCAGTGGCCGTCACGCAAGGGTTGCTGGCCATTCTCAACCGCGAAGAGTTGGAAGGCGTTCTCGCCCACGAACTGGCCCATATTAAAAACCGAGACATCCTGATCAGCTCCATGGCAGCGGTCATGGCCGGAGCCATCAGCTCCCTTGCCACCATGACCCAGTGGGCCATGATTTTCGGGATGGGCAGGAGTTCGGATGACGAAGACAGCGGAGGCGGAATGATCGGGTCAATCGTGATGATGATCGTCGCCCCCATTGCGGCCGCCCTGATCCAGATGGCTATTTCCCGCAACCGTGAATATCTGGCCGACTCCACCGGCGCCCGGATCTGCGGCAGACCCGCCTCTCTGGCCAGCGCCCTTCAGCGTCTGGAAGATTCCAATCACCGCCATCCCATGAAGGTTAATCCGGCCACCGCCCAAATGTATATCGTCAACCCGCTCTCCGGCGGGACCATGGCCAACCTGTTCAGCACCCATCCGCCCATACAGGAACGGATCCGACGCCTTCTCGCCACCGGTTGAACCATGCCCAACACTCCTGTTATCTCAACGATTCTCTTCGACTATGGCGGGGTCCTGGCCGAAGAGGGCTTCACCCAAGGGCTTTCGGTCATAGCCAGGGAAAACGGGCTTGATCCGTCCCTTTTTGTTCGTACTGCGACCGAGATCATCTACGACTGCGGCTATGTGACCGGCAAAAACACCGAGCATGCCTACTGGGAGCTGCTCCGCAGCCAAACCGGCATCACAGCCGAAGACCAACCCCTGACCGAAGCAATCCTCAGCCGCTTCACCCTGCGGCCGAATATGCTTGTTGCGGTCCGTACTCTGAAAAAACAGGGGGTGACGCCGGTCATCCTCAGCGACCAGACCGACTGGCTCGACCGCCTCAATCAGCGGCAGCCGTTTTTTCAGGAGTTCACCCGAGTTTTCAACAGCTATCATCTCGGAAAGACCAAACGCGAGCCAAGTCTATTCACCGACATCCTCTCGGTCCTGCAGGTCGAAGCCGGGCAAACCCTTTTTGTCGACGACAATCCCGGCCACATTGACAGGGCAACAGCCCTTGGCCTGCAAACCCATCTGTTCCGGAACGAAGAGCTGTTTTTTGCAGACCTTGCCCGCCGCGGGCTTGCCTGAATCCGCCCTGAAATATCTGACAAGAGGAAACGACGCCATGCTGGATCATAAAAAACTTGCCGTCATCCATATTGTCAAAAAGGAGTTGGAGATAAGCGACCAAGAATACCGCGACACCATGGAAAAAATCGCGGGAGTCCGCTCGGCCAAGGAGCTGGACGAGCCCGGCTTTCAAAGGCTCATGCGCTATTTTACCAGAAGTCGGCATTATCGGGCCAGCCGGGAAGGCATTACCTTCCGGCAGAGGATGTACATCAAGCATCTTTTGGAAGATCTTGCCTGGGACGCAACGCATTGCGCCAATTTTTTAAAAAAATATTACAAGACTTCCGAGATAGGGACCCTTTCAAAAAAAGAGGCCAGCAAGGTGATCGAATCACTGAAACATATTCTGGCCGGACGGTAACGATGAGGAAAAGAGGACAACAATGACAGCTTTCAGAAATGAATGGGACCTGAGCATGGCCCTGCAGGTGATGCACAGCGAGAACGTGGACGGCAAAATCTGGGCCGAGGCGGTCAAATGGCTGTTTCTCTTTGGCCCCCCGACAATCCGGGAGATGATCAGTCAGGCTTCGAGCATGGCCACCGGCGAGTTTTTCCCGGAGCTGTCCCCCATCGGATATACCGACCAAGGGGAACCGCTATACGACATCAAAAAACTTGCGGAAAGCTTGGGAATGAGTGAAGAGGAAGCCTTGGCCAAGATGGCGGAACTGGAAGCGGAACACGACATCCAGAGTCTTTACGACAAACCGGAAGCGCATAAAATCCAGTAGCCTGAACTCACAGCATAAGTCCGCCGGACCGCCGTCTATCCTTTACAAAGACCCGGTCCAGGGAAAGCATGCCGCCACCGCGAAAAACAAGGGCCAGGGCAATCCCCAGCACCAGGATATGGTATTCATATCCCTCCCCCTGCTGCTGCCCGAACCAGTTCATAAAAAACCCATGCTGCAAATGGTTCATCTTCAGACAGATGGCAATAGCCGTACCGATAGCCAGAGCCCAGACCCTGGTAAAAAGACCGAGCACCAACAACAACGAACCGCCGAACTCGGAAACCATCAACAGAATAATGGCCCAATACGGAAAGCCCATGGCGGAAAAAGCCGTGACCGTAGCGCTATAGCCAGGCCCCCCGAACCAGCCGAGGACTTTCTGCGCGCCGTGGGGGAAAATCACCACCCCAAGAGCCAGACGAATCAAGAGTTGAGCAGGGCTGTTATCTGTCGCTATCAGGGCTTTGAACATCAGAAACCTCTCATGAAAATCAGTTACAAACCCAATACCCTGGCTGCCCTTGAAAGACAGCTCCCGCTCACAAATCCAGGCACCGGCACAATTTTTTAATATATCCGCTCCGGGACGAAATTTCCAGTTGAAAAGCAGGTGCCCGCTTCAACAAACACGGTTTTTTCTTACAATGGGCATGGCATTTTATTTTTTTTTCAGGTAATAAATAAGAGATTCTCTGAGCGCCCGAAAATACAACGGATGACACATCCCAATACCGCCGTGCCGCCCATTTCCGAGTCACACAATGTTTGCGCTTCCGGCCCGAATAAAGATACCAACAACCAATCGGTTATTTTGTGCCATATGATCACACAGTAAAACACGAGGAGAGAACATTGAACGCCCAATTCCGTTATTTTTCCCTGGTCTTAGCCATATTTCTTTTTCTCGTCGCCGGATGCGGCACAAAAGAGGCCACAGTCGCCCCCGCAGGGGAAGGAACCAGAATCACCGGGGCGGAATTGATCGACCTGCTCTCAGGCAATACCATTTCCATCCATGAATACGGCGACACCGCAATTATCGAAATGTATGACAATGGCAAGATGTACGCCGTAAAAAGCAAAACCGAGAAAAATGATGGGAAATGGTCAACGGAAAATGACAAGCTCTGCCTTAAGTTCAAACGCTGGGGCTTTGGCGACGAGATCTGCTACGATGTGTTTCGCAAGGGAGAACAGTACAACCTGTATACCGAAAGCGGCATAAAATCGAGCTATTTCACCATCACACAAGGCGTCAAACGAGGGCAGACAGGAAAAAGTGCTGCAGGTTCCGAGAGACAACCAAACAAACGGGCCACAGCCACAGCCACAGCCTCCCCCGATGTGATGGTGGAAGAACAGGCCGCGCCGGTATCCACCCCCTCAATCCAGGAAACTTACCAGACGTCCACCCCGCAGGCAGCCAGCCGGGATCTGGGCATGATATACCGCGGGATGAGCCAGAACTGCCCGGGCTGTAATCTGCAGGGCGCCAACCTGGCTGAAGCCAGCCTGATGCGGGCCAACCTGGCCGGGGCCAATCTGACAAACGCCAACCTCGTCAAGGCCAACCTCAAATGGGCCAATATGAAAGGCGCCAACCTGACGAGCGCGGATCTTTCCGGGGCCAATCTGGCCGGGGCTGACCTGGCCGGAGCCAATCTTGAGCGGGCCGACCTGACCGGGGCCAATCTCGAACAGACCAATCTCCGTGGCGCCACAATCAATGGCGCCATCGGTCTTGACCTGAAAAAAGCCATCCGCTGACGCCACCACCACCTTGCCTGAAGAGTTCCTCTTCGGGCAGTCGCAACGGAACAGTGGTGGTCGTGTATTCTTTCTGCCCAAGACAGCTGTCACCTTAGCCGGGCCTTCAATGAAACATGAAGGCCCGGACTGTACCTCTCCTGCCTCCACGCGTTCGTTCCTACCTGGAAGAAGTCTTCACCACCCCGGGCTTTCCCTCTTTACCCTTTGGATATGAGCCATTTTCAGGCTGCGGTCTGTGAGCTTCGCTCAGGATGTCCATCTGGGGATTGTAGAGCTCGGTTTGAATCTCCATGATTCCAAGGACGGTGTGGAACAAGTTGTCCTGAGAGTACTTGCGTCCAGCCTGTTGCCTGAGGATATTTCTGTCTATCTCAAATCCCGCGCCAAACCACATGACGGCAGCGATATGCTTCTGGGTCTCCGGCGCCATCATATAGGGCATGCCATGCAGGTACACCCCGAATTCGCCCAAAGATTCACCATGGTCGCTCATGTAGACCATGGCCGTTTCGAAACGTTTGTCGTTCTGCTTGAGCAGGCCGATGACCTTGCTCAAAAAGTAGTCGGTGTAGAGGATGGCGTTGTCGTATGCATTGCCTATTTCCTCCGGACTGCACTGGTCGAGCTGATTACTTTGGCAGGCCGGTGTAAAGCGCTCAAAAGCCTGGGGATATCGTTTGTAATAAGCCGGGCCATGATTGCCCATCTGATGGAGGACGATCAGAATATCCCCGCTCTTCCGCGCATCAATATAATTCTGTAACCCAACCAGCATGCCCTCATCCCGGCCTTCCGCATCAAAGATCGTATTCCTCGCCGGCCCCTGATAATCCTCATAGGGAACACGCAGGGCCACCCCTTTGGAGTCCGAATTGTTGTCCCGCCAGAGAACGTTTACTCCGGCGCGCTGGGCGATATCAAGGACGTTTTCCCGCTCTTTGGCTTTTTTGCTGCTGAACCCGGCCCGGGTCAGGTTGGAAAACATGCATGGGACCGAGGTGGCAGTTGAGGTGTCGCAGGAATGCATATCCGGGTAAAAAATCACCTCCTCCTGACCGAGCAGCGGATTTGTTTCCCTCCCATACCCGTTCAAAGAAAAGCGATCAGCCCTGGCCGCCTCGCCCACCACCAGGATAATCAACTCCCGATCCGTGTCCGTATCCGGAATCTTGGCATCGGTGCCGATGGCCTGCACTGTCACAGCGGAGGTGGCAAGGTTCTTCTTCACATATTTATGCACCGAATAGATAGCGTAGGTTGGATTTGTATAATAGCGCAATTCCTGATGCTCCCGGAAGAAGGAGGCATAAAACCGACTGAAGAGAAACAGCGGGACCAGGATAAGAAGAAGGGAAATACCGATCATCTTGAACCGGGACAGAATCGCCTTGCGCAAGGGCGGACGCTCAAGCGGCACCAGACACACCAGCAGCGACGGCACGATGCCGAGAAAAAAGATATACAGAAACAATTTAAGGGAAAAGAGATCCGTGGCCTCCCGCACATTGGTCTGCAGGATGTTTTGGATCATGATGTAATCAATGACCACGCTGTAGTTGTTCATGAAATAGCTGGAAGCCGAGGCCGTCAGAAACAGAAGGACTATCAGCGGCTTGGTGGTGAAGCGCGAGGCGAGCAGGGACAGGAGCAAGGCGATAACCCCGGTCAGTCCTAGAGCTAGCGAGACGAGAAAAAACAGATTGTTGCGCTCACCAAGCGGATAGACACCGATGACATTTTGAAAAAAGGCGAAATTATAAAACAAAACCAGGAAAATGGCCGAGGAAAAGATCAGTTTGTTGGTGCTCAGTTTCATTACCGGGACTCCAAGGAGGGTTGGGCAGCAGACAGATTGGGACAATCAGGTGCGGCACGACTGGTGAAAAGGATATCACCTTTGAACCCACCACGCCATGATTTCTCCCGAGGCTCTACCTCCATCGTTGCGCAGACCAAAAGACGAAACTCTCCGGCAACCATCCTCTCTTTTGATGCCTGTTGGCACTTTGTTGTCAGAGGTAAAAAGACGCGGTGGACGGGCTTCTTCTGGAAGGAGAAACCGATATTCCAAACAGGTCGGCAGGATCCTGCCGATGGACATGGGCCTCTCAGGAGAGCATTCCCCTGTACCCGGGGAGATGTTTCCGGTCAGCCACTATTTTGATGGGTATTCTTACTGCTGGAAATTCTTGAATGCTGCACGAAATGCTCTCGCCTGATCCCGGCTTTGCCTTTCTGACACAATGGCAACCCCTTAAAAGAACAGGAAAGCCCGCTCACTTGACCGGGCGAACAGCTCTGCCCATGGCCGGCCATTGCCGCGGGACCAGACAGAGGAAGGGATAGAGCAGCCAACGCATTCTGCCAAGCCGGGCAACGGTCACATCCCTGCACCGGCAGCAATCACAGGAGGCGGCAAGATCTTCCTCTTTACCCAGCCATTGATGCTGGTACAGCAAAAACACATGGGAATTGGCCTTGGCGCATTCTTCGCACAGCCACTGAACGGTTCCGTTTATCTGCCACTTCTGCATGGAAAATTCCTTCTTGATTCGTGATCGCTTGCTACCATTACCACAATCAGCTCCAACACCACAAGTATCGGTATCTTTTGTTTTTTTCTTTAATATTTCCTCTGCAACATACGACCTTTTCCTTCCGGCACAACAAACCGCAAAAGCTTCTTATTCTCTTTGCCTGACAAACCGATATGAATTGTAAGGGGGGCATGCTTCCAGCATCAACACCACACAGCCGCCGTGCGCGGCTAAAGGAGGGACCATGCACGAAACAGACCGGCTCGGGCTCCTTGCGGAGCTTCCCAACGAATGCTGTGAATTAAACCATGGTCCCGGAACCCTTCGGAAAGACTTCCCTGCAACGGATTACCTTGTCATGCCCTTTGGCTACCACGAAAATGATGTCATTGAGGTCTCGGTTCGCGAAATGGCTATTCCGGTTTGCCGGGAATGCACCACAGCCTTGTGCGGCACGGAGTGGACCCTTCTGTACTGTTTTGAGTGCTGCAGCTGCCAATGGGTAGCCAGGGCTTATGCCAAAAACCGGTATCGCCATCATATCCTCTGGCTGCGAGGCTGCCCGCATTGCGCGCAACAATTCGGCGGAGTGTATTTTAACGATTTATCAGCCCTGGTTGAATTGCCGGTCTTCCTGAGCCGCCAACCGGGGATCATGGCTGCCTGAAACTCAAGCGTGCACACGGAAGGGGGGGGTTAGCCATCCTTGTCCAAATAGGTCCGCGCCCCCACATAGCAGCCGTCAAAATAGCTGCTATGCAGCGAACTTTGCCGGATGGTGTCGCCCTTTTTGGGCGCATGGATGAAGCTGCCGTTTCCGGTGTAGATTCCCACATGGGACACTTCTGAATCTCCGTTGGTGGCGAAAAAAACCAGATCCCCCGGAGCGAGGTCTTCGCGGCGCACCGGAGTTCCCGCCTGGAACTGCGCCCTGGAGTTGCGTGGCAGATTGAGCCCGTTCAGCTTGTAGGTGGTCATGGTCAGCCCGCTGCAATCAAAACCAGTCTCCGCCGACTCTCCACCCCACTCATAGGGAATACCGATAAACCCCTCCGCAGTGTTCACCAGCATTTTCCGCAAGGGTCCACCCCGATAATGCCGGTACCGAGCCGCGGCAGAATCCTCCGGGGCAACCAGATAAAATGCGTCGATCACCCCACCTTTTCGTAACTGCACGGCCCGGGCTTGTGCTTCTTTCCGCGAAGGGTAATCTCCGAACCGAACCTTGTACAAACCGCTGGCATGACGATAATAATAGGCGTCAAGCCCCAGGGCATCAAGTTTCTGCATGAGTCGGACCGCATTGTCCAATTTGGCAAAGGCCCCGACCTGGATGGTATGTCCCAGCATGGCCAGTTTTTTTTCCGATGCCGCCCGAGGCAGACCAGCGCCTCCCTGCTGGATTCCACCGCAGCCGGGAAGAATCCCCAGGATAACCACAATCAGAATCCATCGGGCTTGGGGAAAAAACTGCGCCGAAAATCCTTGGGCTGTCATGTTCACGATTTCACCTTCTCTTCTACCCTGCCGTAATCAGCCAACGCGGCGGCAAGTTCTTTTTGCACCAAACAGACCAGCTCCTTTGGCGCAAGAGCCTTTGCCCCACTCCCCCAGGAAAGTATCCAGCGCTCGACCTCATAGAGATGCCGGGCCGGAAACCCGAGCACCACGCTCCCATCTTTTTCGCGGACCGTGGTCTGTTTGGGATGCCACTCCCGCTCCAAAACATACGGAGCATGCTTGCCGGAAAACCAGACCTTCACCACAATCTCGCGCTCTCCGCTGAAGATTCCGAACTGCGACCCGGCATACTGCGCATGGTCAAAGTCAACGGGTACGGTAAACTTTTTTTCAAGAAGCAGGGCCGTTTCGATTCGAGACATGGCAAAGGTTACAATCGCGTTGCGCCGATGGCAATGACCAATGAGGTACCACTCCCCCTGATACCGCACCAGATGGCAAGGGTCAACCCGACGCTCAGTACTCTCCCGGGCGCCGGGTTTTCGGTAGGAAATAACCACCGTCTGATTCTTGCTTAACCCGGCCGACACAGCTTCCCATATCTCCGGTTCCAGTCTGGTTTGCCGCTCGGGGATGACCGACAGTTTGTCTTCCACCCATTCCGGATGGATGGAGACTTTCTCGGGCAGGGAATCCTCAATTTTCCGGAACACCTTTTGAAGCTTGCGGTATATGGGCGTGTCTTCATGCATCTGCAAGGCTTTTTCCGCAATGCAGATGGCAAACAGATCGCTCTCATTCAGGGAAATGGCGGGCAGTGCGTAATTTTCTTCGGTGTAATAATAGCCACGATTCTTGGCATCGTAGGCAATGGGCGCATCACGCTGGTTCCGCAGATAATCGATATCCCGCAGGATACTCTTGGCGCTCACCTCATATTCGGCACCCATGGAACTGCAGTTCGCCAAGATTCCGCTGCGCATCCCCTCGCGGATCTTTCGGTCTATGAAGAGCAGTCGTAAAAGCTGGGTTTTGTCTTTTGCCATATCTTTATTTAAAAAAAGTTTAGAGGTAGGACACCATTTGTCCTACCTGCCATGATAGGCTCACACCAGAAGAAAACACAAGACAGCTTTTTCATCTGGAGGAAAACAATGTTTTATAAAGACCATGGATTCAAAAATGGGTTTCTCTCGGCGCTCAACCGGTGTGTTACAACTTCTTTCTTCACTGCTGCAGATAAGGCTGGGCAAGACACGAAAAATTCACCCGTCTTCGAAATGGTCGCCAGGGTGCCGAGAAATCCTGCCCAGGAAAAGTATCTCTCCATCCCGACCTTTATCCGGCAGGGCAAAACCTTGGGGTTGTAAAAAGTCCAAAACCGCGGTTGTCGCAACGGCATCGACCAAATCGCGGCGGTGCTGTGCATACTCTCATGACAGGAACCGCAGCCGTTGCAATGAGAAGCAGGCACACCGTTTCATCCGATGCCGCGCTGTCACCTGATCTCCCGGCCAAATACCGACCTTTCCCCACCGCGCTTTACCGACTTTCCCCCATATATTTGGCAAGCGCGCTCGGGTATAGTGTCACAGGACCGGCATCATCCACTCAGAGAGACGCTCCTTCCATGAAAAACAAAAGGAACCCCATCATGGCCCATTGCCATCTCGCAAAACAGTGCGCCTTTTTCGTTGTACGGGAAGAGGGAAGAGAAATGCGTGAGTACTTTACAGGACTCTATTGCTGCGGAAACTTCAGGGATTGCGCGCGCTACAGGGCAGCGCTGGATGTGGGACAGGAAATGGTGCCAGACGACATGTTCCCGAACGAAGATGATTTTCTCAGCCTTTTCGCCTGGCCAGGAAACCGGCAAAAAACCCAGGTCAACAAGCGCTCCCGCACTGGCTATCCTGACAGGCAGCACGTTTCTCCGTCAGAAAAGAGTGCAGCAGCTTCCGGCCATCTTCCTCCAACCCGTCAAACTCGCAGCCGACGCTGATATTGCCTACCATCGGCAGATCCAGCACCCAGCGCACCGTAACCAAAAGGGTCTTGTCGCACAAAACATCCCCCCCTTTGCTGAGGCGAACAAGAACAAGCTGCCGCCCAAGCTCCAGGGAATTCCAATCATCCCTTTTCAGGGTGAAATGCACTCCGCCCATGCTCAGATCCAGCACCAGAGCGGAAAAAGAAAACTGCCCGAAATCAGGAAAAACGAAGACCCCGTAGATATTCTCTTCAGGCGAAAAATATACCCGCGCTTCTTTTCTTTTCTCGTGAAAATCGCCAGCCATCATCTCTCCCCTGGTTTTCCGAGGTAGGAACCACAGCCAAATCCAACCCATGGTTGCCAAATCATCCAATCTGCTCTTTTTTTTATATCTGGGGTTGTTTATTTTGGCAAGCCCTACCTGTCATCCCTTAGTCTTAGGAATTGACAAATACCCCGCCCACGGCTATCAGTTAACAACAATCAGCCTGCAAACAACGAAGAGGAACTCCCCATGCCCATCACCATTGAAACGCTCTCTCCCAAAAAACGCGAAGCCCTGCGCCTCGACGAATGGCCGATCTGGCAATGTGAGCCCTCGACCTTCCCCTGGCATTACGACGAGGAAGAATCCTGCTATATTCTGGAAGGTGAGATCACCGTTACCACCACGGACCAGACCGTGCAGATCTCCCCCGGCGATTACGTGACCTTTCCCAAGGGTATGGATTGTCAGTGGCAGGTGCACAGCGCGGTTCGCAAGCATTACCTGTTCCGCTAAAGCGGTCTCTTCCGGATTCCCCCTGTGACCGACCTTTCCGCCATCGCCTATCAGTTCGCCTTTCCCGGCGAGGTGCTCTCCGTAAACGAGTACGGCTCCGGCAATGTGAACGACACCTATCTGGTCCAGGTCACAGGCGGCCAAGGAGTGTCGGAATTCATCCTGCAACGCCTCAATCCTACAGTATTCCTAAAACCC